>CALBSW010000152.1 GCA_937967465.1 uncultured Flavobacteriales bacterium | reverse complement strand
GACGGCGATCGCAAGGACCGCCAGAACAAGGACGACCGGGGTGACCGGAACGATCGGCGCAACAAGGACGACCGCGGTGACAAAGGAGACCGCGGAGACCGCAAAGACCGCGGTGACCGTGGTGACCGCAGGGACCGTGGCGATCGCAAGGACCGCAACCGCGACCGCAACCGCGATCGCCGCGACCGGGACCGGGACCGCCTCGGTGAGCCCGAGGAGCACGGCTTCAACTTTGACGGCATCGCCCAAGCTGAGGGCGTGCTGGAAGTGATGCCCGAAGGCTTCGGCTACCTGCGCAGCGCGGACTACAACTACTTGAACAGCCCGGACGACGTCTACGTCAGCAACCGCCAAATCAAGGCCGCTGGCCTCCAGACCGGAGACAACGTGGTCTGCTCCATCCGTCCGCCGCGCAAAGGCGACAAGTACTACCCCATGGTAGAGGTGCTCAAGGTCAATGGCCGAGACCCTTCCTGGGTACGGGACCGCGTCCCCTTCAAATACCTGACGGCCCTGTTCCCCCAAGAGGCCTTCAACCTCGCCGGAAAGGGCAACAACCTGTCGACCCGTGTCATCGACCTCTTCTCCCCCATTGGAAAAGGGCAGCGTGGCATGATCGTGTCTCCGCCCAAGGCCGGTAAGACCACCTTGCTCAAGGACGTCGCCAACGCCATCGCGGAGAACCACCCTGAGACCTACCTGATCATCCTGCTGATCGACGAGCGTCCTGAGGAAGTGACGGACATGAAGCGCAGTGTCAATGCGGAGGTCATCGCTTCCACGTTTGACGAGCCCGCCGACCGCCACGTGAAAATCGCCGAAATCGTGCTCGAAAAGGCCCGCCGCATGGTCGAGTGCGGACACGACGTCTGCATCCTTCTCGACTCCATCACCCGATTGGCCCGTGCCTACAACACCGTGGCTCCCGGCTCCGGCAAGGTGCTCTCCGGCGGTGTGGAGTCCAATGCATTGCAGAAGCCGAAGCGCTTCTTCGGTGCGGCACGAAACATCGAAAACGGAGGCTCGCTCAGCATCATCGCCACGGCCCTCGTGGAGACCGGCTCCAAAATGGACGAGGTCATCTTCGAGGAGTTCAAGGGAACGGGCAACATGGAGCTTCAGCTCGATCGCCGGATCGCCAACCGCGGCATCTACCCGGCCATTGACATCCTCGGCTCCAGCACCCGTCGTGATGACGAGCTCATCCACCCGCAAATGCTGCAACGCATCCGGGTCTTGCGCCGCCACCTCGCGGACATGAACCCCATCGAAGCGATGGAATTCCTCAAGGACCGCCTCAGCCGGACCGATTCGAACGAGGAGTTCTTGATCTCGATGAACGGCTGACGTGGGCAACCCGCTTCAGAAGATCTGGTTCTTTCCTGTGGTCGCGTCCATCCTCTGGTGGACGATTCGACTCAGTCTGTTGGGTCGTGTTCCCTTCGAAACGGGGGTCACCATCGGCGCCCTGTCCAATTTTGGACTGCTGGTTTTGGTCATCTTTCTCTCTGATTTTCTGAGAGATACTGCAGACTCGTTTTTGCAACAATTGAAGACCAACCTTCAGCCCGGTGTCCTGTTCGCATGCTTGGCCGCTGGCGGTGTGGGACTCTTTCACCACGGCATCGCCGCGGAAGCAACAGCCCTTCGCCAAGCCGAGCGGGAGCGCTTCATCGAGGAGTCCCTCTCCGACCCAGCGGTGTATGCCGAGCTGCAAGCGGAGGACCCCCAGCTTGCCGCCTTGGACCGGGACACCGCCAAGCAACGGGCCCTCGATGGCCTTCGCTTCCAGTTCAATCCTCTGTGGCACGTCACAGCCAGCTTGTTGTCCTTGCTCCTGGCCGCCCTGTCCACCGGTGTGTTCGTCACCTTCATCAGCCGATGGTTGCGGACCTGAACCCAACACTGCAATTTCGCCGCGTGAAGTCCGTTCTTCCCAAGCCCATGCGACGCGCTCTGCTCCAAACCGGTTGGCTGTTCGGCCTGCTCCTGATGGTGGGCACCGTCCAAGCGCAAACAGCCAAGCAGAACTTGGCCAAGTTTGATTATCGCGCCTACCACTTCGGATTTCTGCTGAGTGGAAACAGCAGCAGCTTCAATTTCAACCTGCGGCCCGATTTCACCTTCGCCGACAGCTTGCTGAGCGTGGAAAACAACAGCCTGTCGGGATTCAACCTCGCCCTGCTGGCCTCGTTGAATGTCAGTCCGGTCGTCCACGTCCGGTTCACGCCTGGACTCAGCTTCCAAGACCGCGGACTGCTGTTCCGGTTCCGCGAAACAGACGGCACCATCCTGCCGGTCAACGTTCGGACGGAGAGCGTCTATCTGGACTTTCCCCTGCTGCTCAAACTGCGGACGGAGCGCATCGGCAACTTTGCGCCGTATGCACTGATCGGTGGAAAGCTCAGCCGGGACATGCAGTCCCAAGCCGACGTCAACCAAAGCCTCCAGGACGGCTACATCCTCAAATTGGCCAAGGGAAACTCCAGCTTGGACGTCGGTGCTGGAGCCGACTTCTTTCTCCCCTTCTTCAAATTCTCGGTGGAATTGAAGACCGAATTCGGGATGCGCAACGTCCTGATTCAGGACGACACCCCCTTCAGTGCCGCCTTTGATGAACTGCGCACCCGCAGCTTCATCATCAGTTTCACCTTCGAAGGGTGAGGATGCGCCACTCCGCCTCCTCGTGAAGGCGGATGCGCTTCAATCCGTGTACGGCAGCCGCTTCTTCCAACGGCGCGACGTCCGGCTGGAGGAAACCACTCAACATCAGGGTTGAACCGGGCTTCATGGTGGCCACATAGGCGGCCATGTCTTCGAGAAGGATGTTCCGGTTGATGTTGGCAATGACCACATCAAATCTCGCCGTGTCTTCGGACGTGAGCACTTGTGCCCCGCCTTCTCGCACATCAAACCCGGCCCATTCCAGACGATTCAAACCGAGGTTTTCCTCCGTGTTGCGGACACTCCATGGATCGATGTCGACGAAGACCACGTCCCGCGCACCGCGCATCGCAGCATAAATGCCCAACACGCCCGAGCCGCAACCCATGTCCAGCACGGACAGATCGGACCAGTCCATTTGTGCCATCTCGGCCAGGAGGCCACGTGTGGTTTCATGGTGGCCCGTTCCGAATGCCATCCTCGGTTGGATGGTGATCTGGTGGGCAAATCCATCCGAGCCTTCGCGGTTGTGGAAGGGGGCGCTGACCCGCACCACATCGCCAACTTCCACTTCCGGGTAGTCGGACTCCCATTGGGCATTCCAATTCTCCTCCTCCACTTCGGAAACGGACCACTCTGCGAGTCCCAAAGACACGAGTCGTGCCCGCACATCTTCGAGGTCGGCTGCGTTCACCTCGTGGTCTTGGCCGAAGGCCATCATTCCATCGCCCTCGTGCTGGAACATGCTGCAGCCGGCCTCATCGAGCCAAGCTGTGGCGATGTCCCTGCCCGGTTCGGCCGGTGTACAACGAACGTGGATGCGAATCCAGCCCACGGTCAGGCGTTGGAAGCCTTCGCCGCCACGGCACGTCCGGCGGCAGCCACGACGGCTTGGAAGTTTTCCGGGTCCAAGGACGCTCCTCCGATCAGGCCGCCGTCGACGTCGGCACACGCGAACAATTCGTCCGCGTTGGCCGGCTTGCAGCTTCCGCCGTACAGCAGTGGAATGGCGCGGGCCACCTCCTCGTCGTACCCTTCGGCCAACCAGCCGCGGATGGCCGCGTGCATCTCTTGGGCTTGTTCGGCAGTGGCTGTCAGTCCGGTTCCAATCGCCCAGATGGGTTCATATGCGACCACCACGCGATCCATGGCCTCTGCAGGCAGGTGCAGAATGCCCGATTCCAATTGGCGCAGCACCTTGTCGAAGTGCACGTCGGTCTGGCGGTCCTGCAGGCTCTCGCCGCAGCAGAACACCACGCGGAGTCCCGCCTCCAAGACCCGGTTCACTTTTTCAGCCACCGTCTCGTCGTCGTCACCGTGACCGTCGCGGCGCTCACTGTGGCCCACGATGACGTCCTGAACGCCGCAACCAGCCAACATGTCTGCCGTGAACTCTCCGGTCTGTGCGCCCGGCCCGGTGGCCGACACGTTTTGCGACCCGAGACGGAAGGGCAGTGAAGTCGCTCCCATGGCAGCGAGATACGGGGCCGGCGGAGCGATCATGACCTCGACACCCTCAGGTGCAGCATCCAACTTGGCGAACGCGTTCGCAAATTCCATGGATTCGTTGAATGACTTGTTGCTTTTCCAATTGCCAGCGACCAGCATGTTTCGGTGGTTTGTGGGGAATTCCATCCCGTGATTTGAGCTGCGAAAGGTAGCGCGCGTCAAGGGGGGATGCCACCCACCTACATGGACCCTTCCTCGCTTCCCCCACCCCTGTTGCCTCAGCTTGAGGCCCTGCTCCACAAGCACTGGGGCTACGACCGGTTCCGGGAGGCCCAGGTTCCCGTGGTGTGTGCAGCGGCAGAGGGCAAGGATGTCCTGGCCATTCTACCAACGGGAGGCGGCAAATCCATCTGCTACCAGATTCCAGGCGCATTCCGAGGTGGGGTGTGCCTCGTCATCAGTCCCTTGGTCGCCTTGATCGCCGATCAAGTGGAAGGACTGCGCAAGGCCGGTCTCCGAGCCGATGCCTTGACGGGGGCGGTGCCGCCCGCCGCCATGGAGCGCATCCTCTCCCAGTTCGAGCACGGCCCAGGTGGATTTCTCTTCGTGGCACCGGAACGCCTGACCAACCCCGCTTTTGAGTCCGCCTGTCGTCGAATGCCAGTGCGCACCATTGCCATCGACGAGGCCCACTGTGTCAGCCAATGGGGCCATGCTTTCCGCAAGGACTATCTCCAGCTGGCCGTTCTCCGGGAATGGCATCCCGAGGCAACTTGGATCGCGTTGACGGCCACGGCCACCGAGCGCGTGGCGCCCGACATCGAGGCGTTGCTCGGGTTGCGGAACCCCACCCGTTTTCGCATGCCCATGCGGCGCGCCAACCTCGCCTTTCGCGTGGTCCCTGTGCGCCATCGAATGGACGCCGTGGCACATTGGGCCAGCGAAGCCAAGGGCAGTGCCATCCTCTACGTCCGAACCCGACGAGATGCCGAAACCCTGTCCGAGTTCCTGGTCGGACTGGGCCACCAATCCGCTCCGTACCACGCTGGCATGACGCGAGAAGAACGCGATCGGAATCAAGCGTCCTGGATTCAAGGAGATCTGCAGTTCTTGGCTTGCACCACGGCGTTTGGCATGGGCATCGACAAACCGGATGTCCGGCACATCGCCCATGCCCATGTGCCCGACTCTCCGGAGGGGTACGTCCAAGAGGCTGGACGTGCAGGGCGCGACGGCAAACCCTCCACAGCCACCCTCTTCCTGGATGACCGGGCCCTGTCCGAGGCCGAGTCTCGCGTCCGCGCGCAATGGCCATCCTTGGAGCAGGTTCGCAGTGTCCTGCAAGCCTTGGCCAACCTGTTGGATCTCGCCGTGGGGTCGACGATGGAAGAACCCTCAACCCTTCATTGGAACGACATTGCGGAGCGGGCCAAAGTCTCCCGACACATGGCCACAAAGTGCCTGGACCTGTTGGAGCGAAATGGCAGCCTGGCCATCCACAGCGATGCTGGGGCTTCTTGGTTTCGGTGGACAGCGCCAGAGGACCAGTGCACAGCCATGGGCAACTCATCCCAACCCGATGCTCCAGTGTTGCGCCACCTGATGCGCAACGCGCCCCATGGCATCCAGCGCCGTCACCCCCTCGATGTGGCTGCGGTCTCCAGCCAACTGGGAATCTCCACCCAGCGCGTGGGCGCCCATTTGAGCCGCTTGGATGAAATGGACATCATCGTGCTGTCCACGCCCGATCGCAGGGTGTCCTTGTCATTTCCCGATGCCCGGCCCGATGCCAAGACACTCCGGTTGCCACGTGCCTTGCTGGACGACCGCGTCCAAGATGCACAGGACCGGTGGACAGCCATGGTCGATTATCTCGAAGGAAATCTTTGTCGGGCCATGTCCCTCGAACGCTGGTTCGGGGAAACGAACTGCCACCCCTGTGGGATTTGTGACGTGTGCCTTCCCCCTGCTCCTTGGACGGAAGACCAGCTCTTCAAAGCCATCGGCACGGGGGTGTCGGCAGCAGAACTCAGGCGGCTTGTGCCACCGGCACACCACGACGCGGCGCGCCACATGCTTGAATCGCTGCGCGCGGCGGGGAAGCTGGAATGGAAGTCAGGCTGGGTCCAACCGGCGGATTGACGATCGACCGTCCGCAGCCCCTGCCTCACCAGTACCTTCGCGGCATGTCCAACCTCTCCGCACACCCGGACGTCCACCTTCATTCCGGCAAGGAAAAGCCCATCCAACAGGGTCACCCTTGGGTGTTTTCCGGCGCCATCTCGCGCATCGAAGTGGACGACGCGGCGCCCGCGGCTGGGGATTGGGTTCGGGTCCGCGACAGCAAAGGCAACTTTCTCGGCTGGGGGCACTGGGGAGATGGGAGCATCGCGGTGCGCATCCTCGAGCGCCAGCAGGAAACCGCGCCGCCTACCAAGGATTGGTGGGCCAACCACTTGTCGCGTTGTCTGGATGTGCGAATCGCAACGGGGTTGTGGAATGGCGGTGCAGATGAGCGCGGGTTCCGAGCCGTTCACGGTGAGGGCGATGGGCTGTCGGGCCTGGTCATTGACATCTACGCGGGACTTGCAGTCATTCAAACCCACAGCCTTGGCATGCACCGGGCATTGGACGACATCGCGGATGGATTGCGCGCTGCCATGGGGGGCGCATTGCTTGGCGTGGTCAACAAAAGCGGCAACTTGCTGCAGAAGCTCGAAGGACATGACGGAATAGACCGGGATGGCTGGCTGTGGTCGGCAAAAGACATGGAACTGCCCCACCCCTTCCAGGAGCATGGCATCGCATATGAGGTCGATCCCATTCATGGACAGAAGACCGGATTCTTCCTGGATCAACGCGACAACCGCGCCCTGCTCATGGACATGGCGCAGGGCAAAGCCGTGCTCAATGCATTCAGCTATACCGGGGGGTTCAGCATGGCAGCGCTCCAAGGCGACAGCCCCCATGTCATCAGCCTCGACGCCTCACAGCTTGCCGTCGATGCGGCGCAGCGACACGCGGAACTCAATGGCTTTGGTGACCGACACGAAGGGGTGTGTGGCGATGTGACGGCATACCTCAGGCAAACCGATGCCCTTCCGCCCATCGTGATCCTCGATCCACCCGCGTATGCCAAGAGCCGCAAAGCCCGGCACAAGGCGGTTCAAGGCTACAAGCGTCTCAATGAGACCGCACTCCGAAAAATGCCGGAGAACAGCGTGCTGTGGACGTTCAGTTGTTCTCAAGTGGTGGATGCCCGGCTCTTCGAAGACACCGTGGTGGCGGCGGCCTTGGCATCAGGACGCCAGGTGCGCATCTTACGGCGCTTGGGACAACCCGCTGACCACCCCACCCAAGCCGGGCACGGAGAGGCGCGTTACTTGAAAGGACTCATTCTCCACGTGACCTGACCAGCATCAAGGCTGCAATCGGGCCACTTTCCAATCCCCAGCTTCGCGGGTGAAACGGAAACGGTCGTGCAAACGGCCAGGACGTCCCTGCCAGAATTCGACCTCGCTGGCGATGAGGCGGTATCCGCCCCAGTGCGGTGGACGGGGAACGTCTCCCGGAAACCGGGCCTCCATGTCCTGCCTCGCCTGCTCCAACGCAGCGCGGTCCTCAACAGCCGTGCTTTGCTCCGACGCCCATGCCCCAATGCGGCTCGCGCGGGGGCGGGACTCGAAGTAGCGGTCGGACTCGGCGGGCGACAGCGGTTCCACCTGACCACGGACCCGCAGCTGCCGCTCCAGTTCTCGCCAGAAAAACGTGACGGCCGCATGCGGATGGGCCGTCAATTGACGTCCTTTTTCACTGCGATAGTTCGTGTAAAAGGACAAGGCGGGCACACCGTCGTCCCAAGTCAGGTCGCGCAACAACACGATGCGGGCATCCGGATGTCCATCCGCACCGATGGACGACAACGTCATGGCATTGTAATCCTCTGGATCCGCCTGACGCGCCGCATCCAGCCAATTTTGAAGCCACGCTTCCGGGCTTGCCGGAGCTTGGTCCAACGTCCCTTTCGCGTAATCCTTGCGGTCTTCGTAGTCGCCCATGGTGGCACAACCGGGTTTTACCGGCTCAGGTTCCCGTCTTCTTCCGGCTTTTCGCACACCAGAAGCAGATTGCCCTGGGTCGCACCCTCTTGGAGCAGCTCACCTGAGTTCTCGACGTAGCCAATCCGGTGCACTTGGACCACCTTCAAACCGCACGACTCGACCAAGGCCGTCATGCGCTCCTCGGTGCAATAATGGAGGAACGTCACCGTCTCGCCGCCATGGCGCTTGTAAAACAAGTCCCCGCGCTCGTACCCCTCCGATTCCAAGCCCAGGTGGTCAAACACACGCGTGGCCTCGGGCCCCCACTCGTTGGGGTTTTCGAGATTGAAGACATCGAAATAAAACCGGCCGCCGGGCTTCAGAATGCGACACATCTTTTCCAAGCTTTTCCTGCGGTCTGCCGTACTCGGAATGTGCCCAAACGCATAGAGGAATGTCGCAGCGTCATACGCGCCCGATTCCATGTGGATGTCGTTCCAATGGCCAATGCGGCCCACGACCCCGCGTTCTTTCGCCTTCGTCAGCATGGACGCGCTGATGTCCACGCCTTCCATGACATAGTCCAGTCCGCTGGCATCGCGAATGTCCACGGCACGGCGTCCAGTGCCGCAGGCCACATGCACCACCCGCTCAGCCCCCTGCTTCGCGAGGTCTTCGGCGATCACAGCATTGATGGCTCCGGTGTAGGCCCTTCGCTTGTCGTTCCCGTCATCAAGGTGGTCGTAGATGTCGGCCTGCTCTGAGTAGTACGCAGAAATGCTGCGCAGGATGTCGTCCGGCGAGGGCTTGGGAATCAACGGATACAACCGGTGGGTCCGGTGTCCGGCCACCTCTGAAATCGGGATGAAGGTGAAGGCATCTTTTTCCAGCCGACGGAATCCGGATTCGTCTTGATTGAACGAGGCCGTGGTGGCGTGTTCGTTCAACTCTCCCAGCCATTCCTTCTCCGCATCAAACAACACCATGCCATCCAACGTGTCCAGCGCAGGGGCATAGAAATGGACGGTCACGAGCGGTTTGTCCGAGCTTGGATTGACAATCTTGTGAATGGTGCCATCCGGCTCCGGAAGAACACCGCCGGCGCTGACCCGCAAAGCCAGACCTTCCCGAAGCTCCCTCCGCTCCGCATCGTAGGTGTACTCGACATTTTCAACCTCGCCCTCGAGGCACAGCACGTAGCCCCAGAACCCCTCGTGATGGTGGATGGCACTCTCCACGCCGGGTGGCCAGTGCAACACCACCACTTCGAAAGGATCGAGCAAGAGGATGTTGCGCGCATAATTGTCCGTCATGCCCTCAATGGAGGGAATGCACCCCCTGAGGTCCAATTCACCGGGGTCG
>CALBSW010000151.1 GCA_937967465.1 uncultured Flavobacteriales bacterium | reverse complement strand
CTTCCCTGCGGATCGCCGCACTCGCCATCGGACTGGCCGTCGCCACGACCGGATGCGACAAGCAACTCGAATTCGAGCCTGGTGACGTCATCCTCGCCGAGGATGCCATCAACACCGCGGATGACCTCCAGCGGATGCTGAACTCCAACTATGATGTCCTGGCCAACTTGTTGAATGGGCGGCAACAGAGCATTGCGGAGTTGCTCACCAACAACATGGCCCGCCCCTACTCCAGCTTGGACTACACTGCCGTCTGGAACCGGGAGACCAACTTCTTCACCCCGACCACCGGCGGACTCTACACGGATTTCTACTACGCCATCTACCGCGCCAACGTCGTGGTGGACAGCTTTGATCTGGTAGAGGACCTTGACGACGCCACCCGCCTCCGCCTGGAGGCAGAGTCCCGGTTTGTCCGGGCCGTTTGCCACTGGTACCTGGTGAAGATGTGGGGCTACCCTTACGGCTACACCGCCGACAACAGCCACCTCGGTGTGCCGTTGCGCCTCGATGCCGTCGAGCCGCCGACGCCGCGGGCCACGGTGGGCGCCGTCTACGAGCAGGTCATCGCCGACCTCGAGTTCGCCAAGGCGAACCTGCCCGACGAGAACGGCCCGTACGCCACGAGCATGGCCGCCAGCGGATTCCTCGCCCACATCCACTTCCTGCGCCAGGATTGGAGCGCGTCTCAAGCCGAGGCCGAGCGGGTCATCAACAGCGGCCTGTTCCAGCTCGACGACGACCTCGACCGGTTTGAGGCAGGCAGCGACAGTGTCCTCGCGGGCGACCTGATCAACCCGGAGACCGTATTCGGCATCGTGGGCGGCTACTTCGCCGTGGATGGAGACAGCCTGCTCAACGACCGCAGCTATGCGTTCCGGGACAACTTCCGCCAGGACAACAACGTCAATCCCCAGCTCACCTTCAGCGAAGACATCGTCAACCTCTTCGCCTTGAATGCGGCCGATGACCGCGGTGCCTGGGTCAACAGCGATGGGGTCACCCACAAGGTCACCCGCTTCGATGAGAAGCAGTTCTTCAATGTACCCGTCATCCACCTCACCGGGCTTCACCTGTTGCGTGCCATGTGCATTGCGCAAGGCGGTGGCGACTTGGCCACGGCCATTGCCGACATCAACGCCATCCGCGACCGCGCGTTCGGCGAAGACCTCAACGACCTCGACGGGACATCGGATGCTGCCACCGTGTTGGCCGCAGCGCGCGAAGAGTACCGCAAAGAGACCCTGTGCGAAGGCTGGGAACTGGACCAAGCCAAGCTCCGCGGGGTGATGGGCGAGGACGAGACCGTCCGCGACGCCCCCTGGGATTGCCCTGGATCCCTGTTGCAATTCCCGAATTCCTCCACCACGGCGGCGGGATTCATTCTCAATGACGAAGGCGGATGCCTCTGAACCCACAGCATTGAACCCCATGAAACTTCAACACCTCCTCCTCCCCGTCTTGGCACTGGCCCTCGTGGTCACAGGCTGCAAGCGGGAAATCACCGGTGAGCTCGGCGACCCCATTGACAAAAGGGCCGGCTTTCTCGGAAAGTGGGAGCTCGCCTCCTTCACCCAGCAGGACTTGAACAATCCGCTGAAGCAAACCCGTGACCTGAGCCACCTGTACATCCAAGACGGTGTCACGCCGATGAGCCTGACGTTCAACGATGACGACAGCTACGACATCGTTCAGGAGATCGGCCGCGAGTACTTCGGTCAAGGCGGCATGTGGTCCTTTGACGACCCCGCCTTCCCGACGTTCCTCCAACTGATGGGCGACAGCGACACGCTCCAATACAACCTCGGCCGCACCGTTCGTCCTTACGACGACCAAATGGCCATCGAGTATCGCCGCAGCTGCGGCGAGGGCGGTGCCTACCTCGAGACGGTCATCTACACCTTCACCTTCAACCGCATTCCGCAATGAACCGCTTGACTTCCCTCCTGCTGGCCCTGATGGCCGGCCTTCCAATCGGGTTGCTCGGACAAGCCGCCTATGTATTGCCTTCACCCACTGCGGCAGAAGCTGAATGCACCCTGTACATCGACCTTACGCAGACCCAGGACCAGCGCCTGAGCGACATGCTCGACGCCTACCCGGATGAAGAGGTCTACCTCTGGATCTGGAACCCGTCCGCTCCTGTCGACGGCAATGGAGACTGGGGTGACAGTGACGACCACCAGAAAATGACCAAGGTGAGCGACAAGCTCTACAGCTACACGTTCATTCCGACGGAGTACTTCGGAGTGGATGGCCCCACCTTCTTCTCCCGCGGCATTTCCTGTCTGGCCAAGTTCGACAATGGCTACGCCTACCAGGAGGAATTTGGTGGCGAGGCCAAGACCGAAGACCTGTCCGTGGGCATCGTGCCCCAGCTGTGCAATGGCCGCATGTGCATCTTCCCGGAAATCCGGGAGGGCGATGACTTTGTGACGTTCACTTACGACAACACCCAGGAGACCAATCCAGACCTGCAGAACCTCGATGAGGTCTACCTGCACATGACGGCCCGCACGGATGCCTTCACCCTCTACACCTACGGAGACGATGGCGTGGCTTCGACCCCGTTCGATGCCGGTACGGTCCCTGAATTGCGGATGCAGCCCGTCGAGGGCGAGCCCGGCATGTTCACCTTCACTTTCGTTCCCGAGGACTTCTTCCTCGGCACACCGAGCAACATCGACCAGACTCCCTACACGGGAGAACCGCTGGAGAATGGCGTTCGTTGGTACATCACCAAGCCCGGCTACACGTTTTCAGGGCCACCGCCGTCCAACAGCCTCGGCATCCTCATCTGCCAGTGATGCCGGCCATTTGAAATCTTCCACCTCGAAACGCCCGGCCCACTGTCGGGCGTTTCTCATCTTCACCCCATGCGTTTCGCTGCCCCCTTCTTTTTGTGCCTCGCTGTATTGGCGAGCTGCAGTCCTTCTGGTGCACCCACGTCGGCTCCGGAAGAGGTCATCCCCGGCACCGCCATGCCGGTGCGTTTGAATCCCGACTCCACTTGGATTCCCTTCTCGGACTTCTGTCCCGGTGAAGTCCCCGACAGCACCCTGTGGATTCCCGCTTGGGGTGAAGGCGTGGGCCTGACGGTCACCGAGCAAGAGGGGAAGCTGGGCGTGTGGATTCCCGGACAACCCGCCCAAGGCTTGGGTGCATTGGAATTGCGCATGGGATACCGCAACGCCCAAGTGCCCATCCTGGCTTCGACCCAGCGCCGCATCACCTACACCTTCCCCCCGGATTACCAACTGCATGAAGACGTCCGCATCATGGGCGCCTTCAACGGTTGGTCCAGGACCAGCCATCCTCTGACGCAAGGCCCTGGCGGACTGTGGTCCATCGAGCTGACCCTTGGCGAAGGGAAGCACGCCTACCAGCTCATCGTGGACGGCGAAGAGATGCCCGACCCGGTCAACCCGGACCGCGTGGACAATGGTTTTGGCGGTTCGAACTCCCTGCTGACCGTTGAAGGGCCCTCCGCCCAAATGGAACTGTCGGCCATCGGCTTCGGGGGCAACCAAGTCCACGATGTCCGTTTGCTCGGCACGCCTGGAGCGCGGGTTTGGGCGTGGTGGGAAGATCACCTTTATGCCTCCAGCCTGCTTGGAGAGAATGGCACGGGCTTGGTGCGCATTCCCGCAGCAGCCTATGGCGCTGGCCGGACGGACTTGCGGCTCTGGGCCACGGGGGACGGCGCTCCAAGTGCAGAGGTGCGCATCCCCTTGTTCGATGGCATTCCCGTGACCGACCCGGGACAGCTGACCCGACAGGATTGGGAGGCCCAAATCCTCTACTTCATGATGGTCGACCGGTTCCGAAATGGACATGCGGACAACGACCGGCCAGTCGACGACCCGTCCATCCATCCGCGTGCCAATGACCACGGTGGCGACTTGACCGGCATTCAAATGGCACTGGACGAAGGCTATTACCAGGACCTCGGTGTGACCGCGTTGTGGGTCTCTCCATTGACGCGCAATCCAGACAAAGCCTACGGATACTGGCAGGACCCCTCCACCGACGTGACCAGCCGGTTCAGTGGATACCATGGCTACTGGCCCATTTCCAACACCGAGCTGGATCCCCGCTTCGGCACGCGGGATGAATTCGACGGATTGGTCGCATCCGCTCATGACGAGGGCCTGAATTTCATCCTCGATTACGTGGCCAACCACGTGCACGAGGAACACCCGTTGTACAAGGCCCACCCGGACTGGGTCACCCCCTTGTACCTGCCGGATGGCCGGGAGAACACCCAGCTCTGGGATGAGCAGCGTCTGACCACCTGGTTCGACACGTTCATGCCCACCCTCGACTTGCGGATTCCCGAGGTCTACGAGGCGATGACCGACAGCGCAGCCTGGTGGGTGGCGCATTCGGACATCGATGGGTTCCGCCACGATGCGACCAAGCACATCCCGCTGGTGTTCTGGCGTCGCCTGACCGAGAAAGTGAAGGCCATCAACGCAGGCAAGGACCGCCGGATTTTCCAGATTGGCGAGACGTATGGCAGTGCCGACTTGATCGCGAGTTACCTCGGAACCGGCATGCTCGATGCCCAATTTGACTTCAACCTGTACGACAAGGCCATCGTCGCCTTTGGCAAGGATGGCGCTGGTGTGGCCGACTTGGTGCGTGTCGCACAAGAGGGGCTCGACACCTATGGCGCACACCACCTCATGGGCACCATCACGGGCAACCAGGACCGTCCCCGCTTGGCCTCTTTGGCGGAAGGAACGGTCCGCTGGGAAGAAGACCACAAACTCGCCGGTTGGACCCGGCAAATTGACCGCGACGGATTGCGGGGCCACCAGGCCATGCGCATGCTCACCGCATTCAATTCATCCATGCCAGGTGTCCCTTGCATCTACCAAGGCGATGAATACGCCGATGTGGGGGGCAACGATCCTGACAACCGTCGGATGATGCGGTTCGACGACCTCGATTTCGAGGAGCGTGCGACCCGGACGCACGTCTCGAATTGGAATGCCTTGCGGCGCTCCCGGATGAGCCTGCTGTACGGCCAGACCGACATCCAAGCCCTTCCCACCGGATTGCTGCGGATCGAGCGACAGTACCTCGACGAAACCACCACCATCTACATCAACCCCACCCCAGCCCCCCTGGCCATTGACGTCGTCGGCGACATCCTGACCGGTCAAGTCCATGACGGCAACCTGCCCGCTTATGGCTGTGTCGCCATCAACGGGACATCTTGAGGCAACCCCTTCATACCACCCGAGTTATCCTTGCACCATGAAACCATTGCACCTGCTCCCCCTCCTGCTCCTTGGATTCAGCCTCCAGGCCCAGGACACGTTCACCGTCGGCAATACGACCCTGTATGCGACCGATCTTGTAGAAGACAGCCAGATCCCCTGGGAAATCCTGTGGGGCGGCGATGACATGCTGTGGTGCAGCGAGCGCAAAGGGCGCGTCATCCGGATTGACCCAGTGACCGGTGACTACACCACCGTGCTCGACCTCAATGTGACCTTCAATGGCTCTGGCGAGCCTGGTTTGCTCGGCATGGTCCAGCACCCGGATTTCCCGGAAGACCCCCGCGTCTGGGTCGTTTACTGTGACGGACAATTCAGTGTGTCCGAGCAGCTGAGCGTATTTGAATGGAATGGGACTGAATTGGTGAACGAGCAGGAGCTCATCACCCTTCCCGGTGCCCAGATCCACAATGGCAGCCGCTTGCTGTGGCTTCCCGACAACACCCTCCTGATGACGACGGGTGACGCGGGTGACACCGATACCAGCCAAGACCTGGAGAGCCTCAACGGAAAGATTCTCCGCTTGAATCCCGACGGTACGATTCCTGCGGACAACCCATTCCCGGACAACTACACCTACACCTGGGGAAACCGCAATGCGCAAGGCTTGTGCATCGGTCCAAACGGCTTGATCTACGCCTCGGAGCACGGCCAGAACCAAGACGATGAGTTCAACCTGGTCGAAGCCGGTCGCAACTACGGATGGCCCACGGTCCAAGGCGCGTGCAACACCAACAACGAGCAGGCCTTCTGCGAGGAGTGGAACGTGATGGAGCCGCTTCAAGCTTGGACGCCCTGCATCGCCCTCAATGGCCTCGAGTACTACACCCACCCCGCCATTCCCGAATTCCAAGGCAAGATCATGATGGGGGTCATGAGCGGCTTCAGCGATCCGCTTCCCGGCCGACTCATCGTGATGGAGCTCTCCGAAGACGGCACTTCCGTGGTGGACGACGAGGCCTACTTCGGCAGCTTCAACCAGCGCATCCGTGACATTGCGGTCAACCCGTACACCGGGGGATTCTACCTCGCCTTCAACGGCACCTCCTACCCGGGATCTCCCCCGAACATCATCAAGGAGTTCAGCACATCCGACCCGTCCAGCGTGCCCAGCCCGGTGGTCGAGCCTGTGCTCATCCGGCCCATTCCGGCTTCAGGCCGTGTGGACATCAGCGTCACCCGCGGCGCCATCGGTGGACCGCTCGTGGTGCGCGACATGGCCGGACGCGTAGTGTTCGAAAGCCAAGTGGAGTCCCTTCACTTCCCCATGGACATCGAAGGATGGGCCCCAGGGCGCTACACCGTGTGGACCGCGACAGGTGCCAGCCCCATGATGGTGCGCTGATTCAATCCATCCCCAACACGCGGAGAGAGGTCCGGCGATTCTGTCGTCGGGCCTCTTCCGTTTGACCGGGTACCGCCGGGCGCGACTGGCCATATCCCACCGCCGTCAGCTGGCCCTCCACTGCACCATGACGCTCGAGGAAATCCAACACGGCCTCAGCCCGCTGTCGTGACAATTCCTCATTGTCTTTGGCCAGGCCCACGTCGTCGGTGTGTCCCCCCACTTCCAATCGGATACGAGGATTGGATGCGAGCCAAAGCGCCACTTCCCGGAGCTCGGGTTCAGAGGCGGCGGACAAAGCGGCACTGCCGGTCTCAAAGAACACATTGCGCAGCACGACTTCGGCATTCTCCTCCAATGGTGACAGCTGAAAGTCGCGGCGGGACCGCCCCGTCCACTCCCCTGCTTGAACACGCACCGACTCCAGCAGATGCCCCGGCGCTTCGGCGAGCAGGACAAAGTCCCGATCTGTGGGAATGGGAATGTGATACTGGCCATCCGCGCCGGTCCTGCCCACTGCAAAGGCTTCGCCCGTGACACCATCCAACAGCCGCACCACTCCCTGTGGCAGCCCCGTTCCATCCAATGCCGCGATGCGGCCCTCCAAGGCCGCCGTCGGGTCGGCCTGGGCAGATTCGGGCACATCGAAGACATGCACGTCCAATTGCCCGTCCAGCGACCGGGCGAAATACCCGGTGCGGCCATCTGATGCGACCACCATGCCGCTCTCGTCCTCAGGTGTATTCAAGGGGTAGCCGAGGTTGACGGGTTCGCCCCACGCCCCATCGGGCCCCATTTCACACACAAACAAGTCCAGACCGCCCATGCCGGGGTGGCCATCCGAAGCGAAATACAAATGGCGGCCGTCCGGATGGAGGAACGGGCGCATTTCCTGGCCTGCGGTATTGATGCCGTCCGGCAAGGGGCGCGCATCCGTGAACCTCCCGTCCACGCCCGTCTGTGCCATGTAGAGGTCGTGCTGCCTTTGTCCGGGGCGTCCTCGGCCACGGGTGAAGAACAGCATGCGGCCATCCGGACTCAAGCAAGGCTGGCTCTCCCAACCGCCGGTGTTCACAGCTCCCAGGTTGACCGGACGTTGCCAGCGACCATGGGCGTCCCGCCGGCTCACGTAGAGGTCGCAACTGCCTCGGTGGTCTCCTTCACCAGGACGGTCTGCATCGCGGCACATCGTGTAGCACAACGTATTGCCATCACCGGACAAGCTCGCTGCGCCCTCGTTGTTGCCGGTGTTCAATCCGCGCAGTGGCTCGGCTTCCGACCACATGTCCCCGTTTCGGGTCGAGATGTACAAATCTTCCTGACCGTGCCGAAAGCGAACATCCTCAACACGGCGCGTGAAGATGAGCCCGTCTCCAGCCAACCAAAGGCTGGGAAAATATTCGTCCTGAAGCGTGGAAATGGCCGGCGGCAATGCAGCGGGCTTCACATTCACCGGGTGTGCCAACGCCTCGGCCATGAAGGCCGCATCCGCGAGGACGGACCCGATGCGCGCCGTATCCGGTCCTTCGAGTACTCCGGGAATGGCGAGCATGGCCTCCATCGCTTGTTCCATGGCAGCCGGATCCAACGCGTAACGCGCTGCCCGGGCCCACCCGAAGTGGTCACGAATCCAATCCTGACCATCCCGAGTCAAGTAGCGATGATAGAGAGCCAGTGCCTCCTCGTAGGCCCCCTGTTCAAAGCGCATCCCCGCCAACAGGCGCTCAGCCTCGGAAAACCCGGGATCCAAAGCCACGGCTTTGAGAAGTCCGTCTTCCACCTCTTGTTGCAATGCCGCCTTGTCCGCGCCGGGCGCCATGGCTTCCCGGGCAGTTTCCACCGCCTTTCGATACGCCTTGACGGCCTTCTTGTTGTCGGAATGCAGCCGTGCCCCGGGCTGGGCATGAACGGTTCCCCACCCCACACAGAGCAGGAGCATCACGCTCCACCATGTTGTCTTGTTCGTCATGTGCCTGGATCGCAAACGCCAAGATGGGGCCGTTCGCGCGTCCATCCCCAACTTCGCACCGTGCGCATCGGACTCATCAGCGACACCCATGGTCACATCGATGACCGGATCCTGCATCACTTTTCGGAGTGCGATGAAATCTGGCATGCGGGGGACATCGGGCATGTCCGCGTTACCGATGCCTTGGCAGAAGTGGCTCCACTCGTGGTCGTCCACGGCAACATTGACGACCAATTGCTGCGACGTGATTTTCCCGAACACCAGCATTTTGAGCGCGGCGGCTGCCGCATTTGGATGACGCACATCGGAGGACGGCCCGGCCGCTATGCCAAAGGAATTCGGCGCGGATTGGATGCGCACCGGCCGGATCTGTTCGTCTGTGGGCACTCCCACCTGCTCATGGTCAAGAAGGACGCCTCCTGGGGTGGACTCTACTTGAATCCGGGCGCCGCCGGCAGGCAGGGATTCCATCAGATGCGCACCGTGTTGCGCTTCCGGTTGGAGGGCGGATTGGTCCTGGAGCCCGAGGTCATCGAACTTGGACCGCGGGGATGAATTTCCCTGAAGATTGAAGTCGACAAAAGATGTCGTAAACTTGTGGTGCACCGTTTGAGGTGCTTCGGGCCATCGGCCCATTCCTTCGGGACATCTGAAATGAATTTCCGCCCACCCTGTGGGCATCCCCATGTACGACATCATTGACCTGAACAGCCGACTGGTGGCTGAGCTCCGCGACATCGCGAAGAAGCTGAACATCGCGCGTGTCGACAAGCTCAAGAAACAAGAGCTCGTCTACGCCATCCTCGACGAGCAAGCCGTTTCCAAAGCGGACAAGCCGGCCGAGAAAACAGAATCCAAGGACGGCGATGCGCCGAACCGCGGTCGGGGCCGTCAACGTGCTGCCGCCAAGAAAGAGTCGGGTTCCAAGTCGGACGGCGACGGTGCCTCCGAAGAGAAAGGCGACAAGAAAGACGGTCGCCA
>CALBSW010000150.1 GCA_937967465.1 uncultured Flavobacteriales bacterium | reverse complement strand
GATCACCAAGAACTCCAGCGAGTACTTCACCAGAATCTCCTTCCATTTCATGCCCTCGATACGCCGAGCTCCCCAAAAAAGTTTCCGGCCAAGCCCCACCGCCGCAACGCGGCTGGCCCCATTGGCGCCCTTCAACTGCCCCCACGAACGCTCACAAAACCCACTTCCAGACCGCTAGCACTCCCTGTAAATTGCAGGGTACCAAACCAATCTGCATGCGGAATCTGCTTGCACTTCTCTTCTTGTCCTTCTCATTGAGTTCGCACAGCCAAAGCCTTGTGGACTCCATACAGGTGACGCTGACCAGCTATTGCGGCTCATTAGAAGCCGTCGTCACCGGGTGGTACAACGGCAGTGACCCTGCCTACCTCGGCCATGCTGTTTGGGGAGGATTTCTTCCTTACGGCGACCAAGGAGAGGAAATCCAACCCGGCCACTTCGAAGCCGATCTGTTCGTCGACAATTGGGTTGGCTGGTTTCCGCTGGAGGGAACGGGCTATTGTGGCAGTTTGACCATCACATGCCTTGAAGAACTGGGCTTGGTGTTGACCTCAGGTCCAGATTGGTGGTGGTACTGCCCGGAAGAATCCCCAAGCGAAGTCCTTTGGAATTTTGACTACAGCGGGATAGTCCTAGGCACCCAATTGGGACTGGATGAGAATGGCAACCCCATCGACCTGACCACAACAGAACCAGAGCCGCCCTGTGGACCCGGGACAGCCTGGGACCCCAGCCTTGAGCTGTGTGTCACCGACAACTCCTTTCCTCTCGCTCCCTGCGGTGCCGGAACGGTCTGGGATCCTTTGAATGAGGAGTGCATCATCGCGGTTCCGACCGACAACGACCTCGATGGCTGCGTCAGCGCCAGCGACGTCCTCAACCTGCTGTCCACCTTCGGCACCTGCCCGCCGATTCCCGAGTGGCCGGAAGAGCCAACTGACACATCTTGGGCCTGCGGCGACTCGCTGGAATATTGGGGGCATTGGTATTCAACTGTGGAAATCGGAGGCGAGTGTTGGTTTGCCGAGAATCTGCACGCCGAACACTATCGGACTGGCGCGCCCATCCCAGACCTCATCCTCCCCTCTGTCTGGGACACCCTCAGTTCCGGAGCCCTGAGCCATTTCGACAGTCCTGAACTCGACCTTCAATTGGGCCGACTCTACAATTGGCACGCGGTGAATGATCCCCGTGGACTTTGCCCTTCAGGGTGGAGCGTCCCATCGTACGACGACGCTGGGCTGCTCGGACAAGTCGCCCGAGGTCTGGCCGTGGCGGGCATCGCGCTCAAAGCAAGTACGGATGACGGTTACGGGTGGAATGGAAACAACACCTTTGGCTTTTCCGCCCTTCCCGGCGGGGTCAGAGGCGGCCCGGGCATTGGTGACCTCGGACAGCGGGGCTTCATCTGGCTGAGGGACGATCATCAACCCAACTACACATGGGCCATGAACTTGTGGTCCGGCCAAGACAACCTTCACCTCGGCAACGATTGGAAGCAGCTTGGGTATTCCGTCCGTTGCATCAGGGATTAAGGCTGTCCGAGAACGATCGTCGGGATTGATCCGGGCCGCGGTTCGCGATGGCTAGGCGACCGACGGGGAGCGGAGGAGGTCGGCGAGGTCGGTCATGGAGTGGAAGGACTCGAAGGCGGGTTCGCCGTGGAGTTCATCGGATTCGGTGTCGCCGGCATCGCGGATGAGGATGCGGTCGCACCCGAACAGCGCCGCCGGCAGCGCATCGACCGGTTGCGCGCCCACAAACACCCGCTGCTGGCCCGATTGGAACTCGAAGCGTCCCAGCAGATCCGACAGGATGTCGTCCTTGGTGGCGGCGTGCTGGCCGGTCACCACCTCATCGAAGAGCGCATTGACGTCCCATCCCATGCGTTGCATCAGCAATCCAAACGTGGTGTCATCCAATTCGGAACACAAGCCCACGGGGTGTCCGGAACTCCTCAGCCCGGTGATCACATCGGCTGTGCGGGGGGAGGGAAACAGGCTCGAGCTGAATTGCACAAATCGCCCCACCACTTTTTCGACCATCCGACACAATTGCGCCATGCGGGCTTCGTCCGCTTCGGGGAGGCCCAATTCCTCGCAGTACACCGTTCGGACCGCCTCGGGATACGGCTGACCGACAGCGCGGGCCGCCACGTCTTCTTCGAGCTGGAAATCCAGAGTCCGGAACGCGGCCGACACCCCTTCGTGAAAGGCCCCCTGCATGTTGGGCACGAGGGCATTCAAATCAAACAGAATCACGGATGGCGCGTTCACGGAAGTCGGTGTTTGGACACTTCCAAAGCTGGACGCCATGCTGAAACCCGGCGTGGTCTCAGGTTTAAGATTATATCACCCGAACCTCTTGTTTGCGTTGCCGCCAACCGGCGTCAAAAGGCCTCGCCGATGAAGAAGTAGACGCCGCGACCTTCGCGGGTATAGGCGACGTCGAGGCGCGTGTAGATGTCCTTCTCGGGGAAGATGAGAAAGCGGAGGCCTGCCCCGCCCGTGGGCAGGAACTGCTGCCAGGAAAACGGGTGGTCGTCGCCGTACACCTGGCCGGCGGCGAGGAAGGCGCTGGCGCCGATGCGCTTGGAGAAGGAAAACGGCAGGATGCGGTACTCGACCTGGGCGGCGAGCAGGTTCTGGTCGCGGTAGCGGCCGAGGTAG
This sequence comes from uncultured Flavobacteriales bacterium, assembly GCA_937967465.1. Classification (GTDB taxonomy): domain Bacteria; phylum Bacteroidota; class Bacteroidia; order Flavobacteriales_D; family Sanyastnellaceae; genus UBA8752. Next base: position 10,597 of record CALBSW010000150.1, on the reverse strand, counting down.
TAGCCGCGCATGAGGCTCTCCCCGCCCATCTGGCTCAGCATGTTGAACGGGGCCTCGCCAGACGTGAACTGTCCGTAGACCTGCGCGGCGAGGACGGTGTTCTCCTGGATCGGACAGTAGATGCGGTTGTCGATGATGTAGCTCGTGAAGTCGACGTCGCTGCCCGCACCGTAGCGGAGGAAGGCCCACTCGCTGTAGAGGCCCTCGCGGGGGTTCATCGCGTTGTGGATGTCGTCGTACAGCACGCCCAGGCCGATGCCGAGGTTGCGCGATCCGTCGGCCCCCACGGCCGGCCGCGTGAAGCCCGGCGCGGAGTCGACATAGTCGATGCGGTTGAGCGCCTGATAGTCCAGCTCGAGGCCCACGTACAGGGAAGGCCACGTTTGGCGGAGCAGCCGCTCGCGCAGCAGGATGTACTCGCCGTCGATCACACTTTGCACCTCCGAAGGGGCGTCGCGACCAATGCCGTAGTAGTACAGTGGAAAGCTCTGGTAGCGGGCCCTGCCGTAAATGAACCACTCGTTCTGGTCGGTGTAGATCGTGTGGTCGAGCCACAGGCCGTATTGGTTCTCCAGGGTGTAGAAAGTGAACGCCTTCAGCTCGCTCAGGCGGTTGCTCAGGTCGCGGTTGGCGGAGTACACCAGCAGGCTCGATACGCCGATTTCCCAGCTCGTTTCAGGCGAATAGGCGACCACAGGGTAATGGATCCACTTCGGCGCCGCAGGGTCCGCCCCTTCCGCGAGGATGTGGTTCAAATAACGGCGCAACAGACCGCCCTTCTCCTCCTCCTGGGCCGAGGCCGGGAGCACCGTGAGGAAAAGGAGGAGCGCGGCCGCACCGCGCCGAAGGCATCGCATCACGGCCAAGGTAACCGCTCCCCCTTCACCCCACCACGGACACAAACCCAACTTCCTGTAGGAATTGCCCCCACCTATCTTGCGACGAGCCTGAGTCCATGCGTTTTCTCCTCTCCCTTTCCGCCCTGCTGATCGGACTGTCCGCCGCAGCGCAAGTGCCGTGCCTTGACCCGCTGGCCTGCAACTTCAACACGATGGAAGAATGCGTGTACGTCGATGCCGATGGACTGCCCTGTGTGGTGCAAGGGTGCACCAATGCACTCGCCTGCAACTACAACGCGGACGCCGATGCGGACGATGGCTCGTGCGAATTCACGAGTTGCCTCGGTTGCGTGGATCCGGCTGCCTGCAACTTCGACCCGACCGCGCTGTACAGCGATGGCAGCTGCCTGTTCACAGTGGACTGCAACGGCGTCTGCGGCGGCACTTGGGTACAGGACACCTGCGGCTTCTGCTACGACCCTGCCATTGGCACGGGTGGACTCGACTCGCTGCTCGTGCTGGAGTGGACCGAATCGCCTGAGACGGTGCTGGTGCCCCTCGGCGTGACGCGCGCAAAATTTGTCGTTTCCGGCGCCCAAGGTGGCAATGGCGGCGGACGGGGTGCCATCCTCGAAACCGACACCGTCACCGTGGTGCCGGGCAGCGCATTGACCTGCTTTGTGGGCGGACAGGGCCCGGTCATCCAGACCACCGGAGCTGGCGGCGGCGGCTCGGCTGTGCAGTGGGTCAACGCCGGCGGAGACACCCTCTACGTCATCGCCGGAGGGGGTGGCGGACGGGATTCGCAAGGCAGTTTCTACCAAGGCATGCACGCCTCGCTGACCGAAAACGGCAACCCCGGCGAACAGGGCTGGGGCGGCGGCCAGGACGGGGCGGACGGCAGCAACACGATTTACTCCGGCTGGATTTCCGGCGGCGGTGGTGGCGGCTTCGTCTCCGCCAGCCAAGGCGACTACTACGGCACCAACGCCCAGGGAACGGCCGGCAGCTTCGGCTTCGGCGGTGGGGGCGGCGGCACCGGAAATGGCAACGGCAACAGCGGTGGTGGCGGAGGCGGCTATTCCGGCGGTGGCGGTGGCGGCACCAACAAGGACGGCGGCGGCGGCGGCTCCCGCTCCGATGTCCCCCTCCTCTTCTCAGAGGCGGACCACACCGGCCATGGCACCATCGCCATCACCTTCTTCTTCGATCCTTTGCCAGAATGCATCCTCGGCTGCACAAACCCGCTGGCCTGCAACTTCAACCCCGCCGCTACAGGCGACGATGGCTCCTGCGACCACTGCTTCTGCGGGCCCGGAACCTACTGGGATGAGGCACTCGGACAATGCCGCGTGGCCAATGCCGCCGACCTCAACTTCGACGGATGCACCACCGTGGCCGATCTCGTGGTCCTGCTGGGTGTCTTCGGTCAGTGCGCCGAATGACCCCCACATGAAAAAGCCGGCCCTCGCGGACCGGCTTTTCTGATTGAGCATCCCCTGATGGATTCACTCTGCCGGAGCGGCAGCTGGATCTGGGGTTTCAGCGGGCATCATAGAGGCAATCAGGTTGGAGAACCCGCCAGCATCGTAGAACGTGCCGGCCTGGTGGACTTTGCCTTCTTCGAAGTTCCAGTAATGGTAGGCCTTGAGCACGCCCGGGAAGGGCTCGCCGGTCGGCTTGAATTTGGAGTCCCACTGAATGTAGGCGCGCACGCTGCCGTCAGGCTGCATCTCGAGGGTGTCCACGCCGGGCAGGAAGATGCCGTCGTAGGTGATGTCCTCGGAAATGGCGTGGAAGCCGGCATAGAACTCAGCGGCCTCATCGACACCGAGGGGATCCGATCCGTGCTCGGCGGCGTGGATCACGGCATCCTCGGCGAAGTAGGACTTCCAGGTGTCGTAGTCGCCGTCACAATGCGCCTGACAAATGGCCTTGGCGGACTTCAGGTTGGCGGCATACTCCGGATTGGGTGCGGAGGTGGCGCAGGCCGTCAGCAGAACGACCGGCAGGAAATACAGGAATTTCATGGTGCAAGGTGTTGATTGGGTTGGGGATGCTGTCGATCAGTCTTTCACGCAGCGGATGCTGTGGCCGGACACGGGCCAATAGGCTTGACGGCCCATTTGGTCTCCGTCATATCCGAGGACCCGCAGATACATCGCCGAGTAATTGTTGTTCCAGGTCGAGCTGGAATAATGGGCGAAATTGTTGATGTTGTAATAGTTGCCGTCCGGCCAGCAAATGCCCGCTGGCTTAGCGTTGAAGCCGTAGAGGTCCGTTCCGTTGCCGTTGGCATTCCAGCCTGAAGTCGACTTGAGGACGTCAGCCATTGTGGCCGCATGGCCCTCCCCCACGAGGAAGACCTCGAGCTCCATCCAGTCGACCTCCGACGGCACGTGCCATCCGCTCGGGCAAATGCCCCCGTGCTCTTCGTCCACGGTGGCATACCCGTTGTACAGATAGCCTCGTGTGTTGACGTAGGTCGAGTTGTTGTTGTATTGGGTGCGCGCCGCGGAGGTGAGGTCCGGGAAGGCGCTGCCGGATTCAAGGGGAATCTCGGTGCTGTCCTGGAAAACCGTCGTCCGCAGGTTCTCGGCGAACCAGCATTGCGAGCCAATGGCCACGACGGCGTAGTCGTACCCATCCATGGAGACGGTGTCTTCGCATTCCGCGGTGACGATGCCACCGCCGCCTTCTCCGGGATCAGTAGTGTCGTAAGTGCAGCTTCCGTCATCGGTGGTCGCGTCCGCGTCGTAGTTCAAAGCGGTGGAATCGGTGCAGCCTTGTTCGTCGCGGTTGCAGGCGGTGAGCATCAGGCATGCCAGCAGCACACCCGAAACTTGGAGTAGATTGATTTGCATGCCCTGAATGTAAGAAATATCCTACTCTTGTCATCCAGTAATCTGACAGCTTCAACAACTAATCTGTTGGAAATCAGACGGCACTCTTCAAACCTGGGCATTCCTGTGAATAGATTGCTGGCATGAGACTACTTGCTTTTGCTTCCCTCGCCGCCACCCTGCTCGTGGCCTGTTCCCCGACTCCTACTCCGGAATCCCCTACCTGCGCCAACGGCTTCGCGCCGACCGGCAAGCCGGTGACCATGGGCAGCGAATCCTCCATTGACCTGGTCAAGGCCATCGATGTCGAATGGGCCAAGCTCGACATGGAGGCCATGCGCCGGTTCTACTCCGACACGTGCCGCTTCGAGTGGAACGACGGCGATCAATTCCAGGGCTTCGACGCCTTTGCCGCCAAATTGGCGCAGGACACCCTCAACTATTCCTGGACCATGATGTGGGCTTTTGCCGTAGACGACGATCAGGACGAGCCGGGTGACTGGGTCCATGCAGGGTTCGACGAAGTCGGCACCCTCAACGGGGACACTGTCGAGACCGCCTTCATCGAAGAATGGTATTTCGTCCTCGACGGACAGGTCCACGCCTACTCCAATTCCAAACGCCTGCTTCCCTGAGCCTGAAGTTGCCCCGGCGGGCCTGAACCGTAATCTGCGCATCTTGCACCATGCGTTGGTTCTGCATTTCCTTGTTTCTGTTCAGTCTCGTCGGCATGGCCACCGCGCAGGAGTCGCCGGCCGACTCCACGGAGTCCGTGAACATTGCCATCGTCGAGGAAGTGCCGCGTTGGCCGGGGTGTGAAGACGTCTCGGGAACCGCCGCGCAAGCCTGCACCGACGAGGGTGTGATGCGCCATGTGGTGAAGGAGACCAAATACCCTGGCAAAGCCCGTCGAAAGGGCATCCAAGGGCAGGTCATCGTCCGGTTCGTGGTCGAGCGCGACGGCTCAGTGGGCGACATCAAAGTGGTCCGCCCGGTGCACCCCCTGCTCGATGCGGAGGCGGTGCGGGTGGTGAAGACGTTTCCGGCATTCTCGCCGGGACTGCAGCGGGGGAAGCCAGTGCGGGTGAGCTACAACCTGCCGCTCAACTTCTCGCTCAACTGATCACCACTTCTTCTTGTAGCCGCCCTTCTTGGGGCCGCCGGGGCCTTTCTTGAATCCGCCGGGCTTGCCCTTTTTGTAGCCGCCTTTCTTGGCGCCACCGCTGAAGCTTTTGCGGTATCCGCCGCTGCCCTCGCGCGGCTTGAACTCGCCGTCACCGGTGTTGAAGCCGTCGTCGTCCCAGGTGGGCTTCTTCTTGTAGCCGCCGGATTTGTAGCCGCCGGATTTGTAGCCGCCCTTCTTGTAGCCTCCTTGGCCGTAACCATCCTTCTTGTACCCCCCTTTCTTATAGGGCTTCTTGAATCCGCCGGCTGACGTGCCGCCTTTGAAGTTCTTTCCGCCGTCCTTCTTGAAGCCCTTCTTGCCTTTGGGACCCCGGTCGTTCAGGTCGGCACGCTGTCCGAGGTTGAGGCGGCTGAGTTCGCGTGCCACGAGGCGGGCCACCATCTCCTCCTTGGTCAGGGGACCGAGCAGCAGGTCAATCTGCTCCAACAATTCTTGGGGCGGTGCCGCCACATCCTCCTGCGCCACGAGCCCCATGGCCCAGCCGCGCAGGCGGGTCTCGACGATGGCGTCTGCCAACGGGATGTCGACGCGGGCAAACTCCACGCCCAGCCCCTTCTCGAAGTTGTGAATCTTGTACTTCTCCTTGAACGAAATCAACGACAGGGAGATGCCCTTCTTTCCGGCGCGGGCCGTGCGTCCGGAGCGGTGGGTGTAATACGCCTGATCGTTGGGAAGGGCGTAATGGAAGACGTGGGTCAGGTCGTTGACGTCGATGCCCCGGGCCGCCACGTCGGTGGCGATCAAGACCTGCAGTTCGCGGCGCTTGAAGCGCATCATGACCCGATCGCGGGCAGCCTGGCTGAGGTCGCCGTGGATGGCATCTGCCCGGTGGCCGCCCTTGATGAGGAACTCAGCCAGCTTCTGGGTGTCCATCTTGGTGCGGCAGAAAACGACGCCGTACAACTCGGGGTCGAGGTCGAGGAAGCGGGTCAGCGCCTCGGCCTTGTCCTTGTAATGGACGACCGCATACTGGTGCTCGATGTTGGTGTTGACCGTCGTCTTGGGGTCGATCCGAACCTCGAACGGATCGGACATGTAGTCCTTGACCATGCGCCGGATCTCCTTGGGCATGGTGGCGGAGAACAGCCAAGTCTGCTTCTCCTCGGGCGTGAAGCTCAAGATGGTGTCGAGCTCCTCCTTGAAGCCCATGTTGAGCATCTCGTCCGCCTCGTCGAGCACGACGTAGCGGACTTGCGCGAGGTCGATGGCCTTGCGGTTGACGAGGTCAATCAGGCGACCCGGCGTGGCGATGACCACGTGGCGCGTCTTCTTGAGCGCCTTGATCTGCGTCACGATGTTGGCACCCCCGTAGACCGCCAGGGTCCGGATGCCCTTCTGCTTCTTGGAGAACAAGGCCAACTGCTCGGCAATCTGCTGTCCGAGCTCGCGGGTCGGCGCCAGGACAATCGCCTGGGTGCAGTCCGTCTCAGGGTCGAGCAGGTCCAAGAGCGGCAAGCCGAAGGCCGCCGTCTTGCCGGTGCCGGTCTGGGCAAGGCCAATGAAGTCCGCGTCCCCACCGAGCAGGTGCGGGATGGCCTTCTCCTGGATTTCAGTGGGCGTCTCGAAGCCAAGAGAAGTGATGGCGTCGAGGATGGGGGCCGAGAGGCCGAGGTCGGAAAAGGTGGACAACACGCGGGAATTGGCCGCAAAGGTCCGACCGGAAACGGGGATTCCACCCCGGCCTCTCGAAAGTTCCCATTACGGGGCTGGGGCGGGCGCAGTTCCCGCGCAAACCGTGAGGTAATCGCGGTCGAGCAAATCGCCTGCGAGGCAGTTCTAGGCGGCATTCCATTCGAGCGTCACCGTTCCAGCGTCGAGGAACATCGTCACGGTCTGGCTGGTCGGATTGTAGACGTACCGAATCGACTGGGCCGTCTGGATTTCGTCGTACATCGGGTCACTGACCTGATGCCCCACACTTTCAGGGGATGGCAAATCGAGGCGCATCCGGGTGCCGTCGAGCCACTGGACCGAACCGCAGTAGGCCGCGCTGTGGTCGTCGGAATCGAGGCAGGACTCGACCGCTTCGTTCCAGGCGAAACCGAGCTCGAGAACAGTGCCGGTGGCAGGATCCGTGAAGAAGGCTTCCTTGGTACAGCTGGTCAAGGCCACAGCAGAAAGGAAGAGGGCAGCGAAGGAGAAATTGCGCATCGTGATGGAGGTTGATTGACACTTTATACCCCCTTCCCCACCACAGGGTTACATTGCTGCATGCGCTTTTTTCTGACCGCCCTTTTCACAGCCTTCATCGGGTCGGCATCGGCCCAGGACACCTTCAGCATCGTCGCCGTCGACCTCGCCACCGGCCAAGTCGGCAGCGCGGGTGCCACCTGCCTCGACGACAACCAGATCGCGGGAGGGGCCGTCATCATCAGCGATGTGATTCCCGACGTCGGGGCCATCCACACGCAGAGCTACTGGATTCCCGCCAACCAGAATGCCGCCCACGATCAGGTGGTCGACAATGGGCTGTCCCCGGAGGAGCTCATGGCGTGGCTCGAGGAGAACGACGCCGAGAACACCCCAGCCGTTCGCCAGTACGGCATGGCCGACCTGGTGTCCGGAGAGGCGCGGGCCGCGGCTTTCACCGGTGACAACTGCTTTGATTTCAAGGGCCACATCGTCGGTGAGAACTACGCCATCAAAGGCAACATCCTGCTCGGTGAGGAGATCCTGACGCAAATGGAAGCAGGCTTTCTGGAGACCGAAGGGACGCTGGCGGAAAAGCTCATGGCCGCGCTGCAAGGCGCGAATGTGGCCGGGGCCGACACCCGTTGCCTCGAGGAAGGGGTCAGCAGCCGAAGCGCCTTCCTCCGCGTGGCCTACCCCGGCGATGATGCTGAAGAATTGACCTTGGACCTCGTGGTCTCGCTGACTCCCTTTGGCATTGAGCCCATTGACGTGCTGCAGGCCGAATTCAATGCGTGGAATGGAACCAGTGCGCTGGTGGAAGAGCAAGGGTCCGCTCCCCTGCTGATCACCCGCCTGGACGGTCCGGAGGTCTTGCTCCGATGGAGTGGAGACACGCCGGCTGACCTCATCGCTTTCGATGCCAGCGGCAACCGGGTGGGTTCGGTGGACCTCGACGGGCCTTGGACGACCTGGGCCTTGCCCACACAGGGCACCCTCTTCTTGCAGATTGTGAATGGCGAAGGACAACTCCTGTCCACCATGCGGTATTGCGGGGTCAGCCCCGCCCCCAATACGCAAGGATCGAATCACGAATAACCGCGAAAAAACAGCTTTCCGTCGTATCTTATTTTAACCAAACAGGCGGCGCGCACCTTTCACGGGGCCAGCGTGTTACCTTCTCCGTAGCGTAGTACACCATGCCGAAACTTCACCTCCTCGCGGCCGCCCTCTTGGGACTGCCCCTGGGCCTGATGGCCCAATCGTCTTCCTTGACCGATTCCGACGCCGCCACCACCCTTCCCCAGCGCACCTGTGCCTCCCATGAGAAGCACGTCCAGATGATGGGCATGGCGAAGTATGCGGAAGCCCAACATCAGATCGAGGCCCACCCCGCCCAATGGACGCCCGTCGTGGAAGCCCAGCGTGCTGCCGGACAAAGCGTGGTGGTCACCATCCCGGTGGTCTTCCACGTCCTCTACGCCAACAGCACCCAGAACATTTCCGACGCCCAGATCCAATCCCAGCTGGACATCCTCAACGAAGACTTCCGCCGCCTCAACGCCGACCAGGACAACATCTGGTCCCAGGCTGCGGACACGGAAATCGAGTTTTGCCTCGCCTCCTTTGACCCGGACGGCGCTCCGACCAATGGCATCCTGCGCGTGCCGACCTCGGTGAGCAGCTTCGGCACCAACGACGCCATGAAATTCTCCAGCCAGGGCGGCTCTGACGCCTGGCCGGCTTCCGACTACCTGAACTACTGGGTCTGCAACCTCAGCGGCGGCCTCCTCGGTTACGCGCAATTCCCGGGCGGACCGGCCAACACGGATGGCGTGGTGTGCGGTTACCAGTACACCGGTGACATCGGCACGGCGACGGCCCCCTTCAACCTCGGCCGGACGGGTACCCACGAGGTGGGCCACTGGCTCAACCTCCGCCACATCTGGGGCGATGGAGCCTGTGGTGCGGATGATTTCGTGGCGGACACCCCGGAATCCGACGGCGCCAACTACGGCTGTGCCCTCGGCCACGTCAGCTGCAACACCACCGACATGGTCCAGAATTACATGGACTATTCTGACGACGGCTGCATGAACCTGTTCACCGCGGGTCAAGCCGCACGGATGCAGGCCTTGTTCTCTCCAGGTGGTGCGCGCGCCAGCTTACTGAACTCCGACGGGTGTGCCCCCCCATGCGATGTAGCCTGTGGCTGCACCGACGACAGCGCTTGCAACTTCGACCCCAATGCCCTCAACGACGACGGAACCTGTGATTTCAGTTGCTACGGCTGCACCGATGCCTCTGCCTGCAACTACGATCCCGGTGCCACCATCGACGACGGCACTTGCGTGGCCGGCGGTCCGCAGACCTTCACCTTTGACTTGCTCACCGACGACTACGGTTCGGAGACCAGCTGGACGCTGACCGATGCCAACGGCGCCACGGTGATGTCCGGTTCGGGGTACGCCAACAACACGAGCTACACCGCCACTGAGCAGCTCTGTTACGGGTGTTACACCCTCACTGTGAACGACTCTTTCGGGGACGGCATGTGCTGTACCTACGGCAACGGCAACTATAGCCTCACGGTCAATGGAGAGGTCGTGGCTTCTGGCGGAAGCTTTGCCAATTCGGACGTGACCTCTTTCTGCGTGGAGCCCTCTTCCACCGCAGGTTGCACCGACCCAACGGCCTGCAACTACGACCCAAACGCCGCAACAGATGACGGCTCCTGCGCCGATCTCGACGCCTGTGGCGTGTGTGACGGACCGGGCGCCATCTACGACTGCGGCTGCAACGACATTCCGGCCGGCGACTGTGACTGCAACGGAAGCCAACTCGACGCCCTCGGCGTGTGCGGCGGCACCTGCACGGCCGATGCCGACGGCGACGGCGTCTGTGACGACGTGGACGATTGCGTCGGTCAAGTGGATGCCCTCGGGGTCTGCAATGGCAACTGCGCTTCCGATGCCGACGGCGACGGGGTCTGCGACACCCCCGCCTACGAGCCGACCACGCCTTGTGTGGACGGATTTGCAGGCATCTACCCCTGCGATCAGGTCGACTTCATGAGCCAACTCACGCCCGGCGAAGTCGGTGGCGGCGAGATGAACGACATCTGGGGTTGGACCGACCCGCTCGACGGCAAGGAATACGCCCTGCTCGGCCGCACGACGGGCACCGCCTTCATCGACATCACCGACCCCAACAACCCGGTGTACCTCGGCGACCTGCCGACCCACACGGTGTCCTCCCTGTGGCGGGACATCAAGGTCTACGCCGACCACGCCTTCATCGTTTCCGAGGCCTCCGGGCACGGCATGCAGGTGTTTGACCTGACCCAATTGCGCAATGTGCCCAACCCGCCGGTCACGTTCACTGCGGACGCACACTACGGTGGCTTCGGCAACTGCCACAACATCGCCATCAACGAGGCGACCGGGCGCGCCTACCCCATCGGGGCCAACACCTTCTCAGGTGGCCTGAACATCATCGACATCAGCAATCCGTTGAACCCCACCCTCATTGGCAGTTTCGCGGAAGACGGATACAGCCACGACGCCCAAATCGTGAACTACATCGGTCCAGACCCGCAA
>CALBSW010000149.1 GCA_937967465.1 uncultured Flavobacteriales bacterium | reverse complement strand
GGAACGCCTGCAGGAGCCAGGCGGATGGCGCGGTGCTCAGTAGGCGCGCTCGGAACGGCCTTCCTTCCAATTGACAAAAGCGCGGTTGGCGACGCGGTTGCCGCCCGGCGTCGGGAAGTTGCCCGTGAAGTACCAGTCGCCTTTGTGCTCGGGGATGGCCTTGTGAAGGCCGGCAACGCTTTGGAAAATGATGCGGACTTCCGCACCCATGTCGGCAGGCGTCAGCAGCTCGGAGATTTTGGCGGCGGTGTCGTCCTCCGTCAGGCTCTCGTAGATGGGCTGAACCTTGTTTTCCTGCGTTTCGTACGGCTTTTCCAGTTCGGCTTTGCACGCCTCGTAGACCGATTCGATGAGGGCCTCATTGCCGCGCTCCCGGTGCAGGGCAATGGCGGCTTGGAAGGCCACGAAATCGCCCATGCGGGCCATGTCAATGCCGTAGCAGTCCGGGTAACGGATCTCCGGTGCACTGCTGACCACGACGATGCGCCGGGGGCCGAGCCGGTCCAGAATGCGGAGGATGCTCCGCTTCAGCGTGGTGCCCCGGACGATGCTGTCGTCGATGACCACCATCTGGTCTTCGCCGCGCTGGACCGTGCCATATGTGATGTCATAGGCGTGGGCGACGAGGTCGTCCCGTGCGCCATCGTCGGCGATGAAGGTGCGAAGCTTGGCGTCCTTCAGGGCGATTTTCTCCACGCGGGGCTGCTCCTCGAGGATGGCTTTGACTTCGTCCGGCTCGGGGTTGGAACCCAGTCCGAGGATGCGCTGGATCTTGCTTTGGTTGACGTGCTTTTCCATGCCCTTCACGAGGCCGTAGAACGAGGTCTCGGCGGTGTTGGGGATGAAACTGAAGACGGCGGAATCGATGTCGTGCTCGATGGCCTCCAGAACGCGGGGCACCAGGGATTCCCCGAGCGCCATGCGTTCGCGGTAAATGTCCGCGTCGTTGCCACGGGAGAAGTAGATCCGCTCGAAACTGCAGGGGGTGCGCTGTTCTGCCGGCCGGACTTGGGCGAGGCTGGTTTGGCCGTTCCGACTGATGATGAGGCCTTCGCCCGGCTGGAGTTCCTTGACAGCCTCGGTCGGCGCATTGAACGCCGTCTGGATGACCGGGCGCTCGGAGGCGGCGACCACCACCTCATCGTCTTCGTACCAGAAGCAAGGGCGGATGCCGTTGGGGTCGCGGGTGATGAAGGCGTCCCCGGTGCCGATGATGCCGCCCATGACGTATCCGCCATCCCAACTGTGTGAGGCGCGCTGGAGCACTTGCCCCACGTCCATGCGGTCGGGGATGAGCTGGCTGATTTCGGCGTTTTCGTGTCCGGCCTCCTTGAGGGCGCGGAATTGGGTTTCGACTTCTTCGTCGAGGAAGTGCCCCACCTTTTCCAGCACCGTGACCGTGTCGGCTTTCTCCTTGGGGTGTTGGCCCAATTCAACCAGCTTCTCGAACAGCTCGTCGACGTTGGTCAGGTTGAAATTGCCGGCCAGGGCGAGGGTGCGGCTCCGCCAATTGTTCTGGCGGAGGAACGGGTGAACGCGCTCGATGGTGTTGCGGCCATAGGTGCCGTAGCGGAGGTGGCCGAGAAAGACTTCTCCGGTGAAGGCGAATTCCTTTTGGAGGAATTCGGCGTCCTTGAGGCGCTCCGGATGGTGCTCCCGCGTGTCGGCAAAGCGGCCCATGACCTGGGCGAAGAGGTCTTCGATGGGCTGCTTGGCCGTCGATCGGGAACGGCTCAGGTAGCGGTGACCCGGAGGGACGTCCAGTTTGACGTTGGCAAGGCCGACGCCGTCTTGTCCCCGGTTCCGCTGCTTCTCCATCAGCAGGTACATCTTGTTGAGGCCGTAAAAGGCCGTGCCGTACGTGTCGATGTAGTACTGAAGCGGCTTTTTCAGCCGGAGCAGTGCGATGCCGCACTCGTGTTGGAGGAGGTCACTCATCGGATGACCGGGATGTCCCGGTGGCGCGAAGGTAGTTCGCTCAGGGAGGAATCAACGGAGGTGACCGAGTGCGATCAGGCTGTCTGCTGTGGCGACGGCGGCCTCTGCAGCTGGCCGTGGTGTCCAGCCGTAGCGGCGGGTGGCCTTGTCGTGGGAGACCTCAGGCATGTATCCGAGCTCGGGCAGCACGACGCGGGTGGTGGGTTCGAACAGCGCGAAGACTTTCAGAAACCAGTTCGGCAGCTCTTTCGTGCCGACTTTCCTGGCTGCTGCGGGGTGGGCGGATTTGACCGCCTGCGCCATGGCGCGGAAGGGCAAGGTGCTTTCGGTGGCGGCATAGCGCTCGCCCCCGGCGTCCGCGTCGTCGAGGACGTGGAATTGGAGGTCGACCACATCCCGCACGTCCACGGTCGGGTAGCCGAGTTTGGGCACGCCAGGATAGTCGCCGCGCATCATTTTCAGGATCACGTCGCAGCTCGTCCCGGCATCCATCGGGTCGAGGACCGGGCCGAGAATGAAGCCGGGATTGACGGTGGACACCACCAGTTCGGGATGGGCCTTGGCCATCATCCAGAGGTCGAGTTCCGCCAGGGTCTTGCTCTTGATGTAGGCGGAGATCATGTCGCCGCCGAGGTCGGTCCAATCGCGTTCGTCAAAGGACATCCGGTCCCGGCCATGCCCATACATGATGGCGACCGAGGACGAGGTCTGGACGAGGCGGGGAACGCCGGATTCGATGCAGGCTTCGACCACGTGACGGACGCCCTGTCGGGCGGGTTCCACGAGGTCCGACTCCTGCTTGGGGACACCCAGGGGGAAGGGCGAGGCGACGTGCATCACGGCATCCGCCCCACGCACGATGTCGGCCCAGCCATCGGAAGACAGCAGGTCGGCTTCATGGAACGACAGCCGGGACAAGGCCCCTTTCGCATCCTCCCCCAAAGCGGTTTGAAGGACGGTGCGCACATGGTCTGCCCGGTCCAGGTTGCGCAAGGTGCCACGGACGTGGTGTCCGCGACGCAGGGCTTCGAGCGCCACGTGACCTCCGAGAAAACCGGTGATGCCCGTGACGACGAGTGTCGGGTGCTTCAGGGTGTCGCTCATGAGAGGGGCAGGCGCTTGACCCACTTGTAGTTCGCGCGGGTCAGGTACCACATCATGATGGGCACGATCACCAGCGTCAGGAAGGTGGCGAAGGTCAATCCGTAGATGATGGCCCAGCTCATGGGCTTCCAGAAGATGTTGTTGTCTCCGCCGATGTACATCTTGGCGTCATACTCAGCGAGCAGGCTGAAGAAGTCGACGTTGATGCCGATGGCGAGGGGCAACAAGCCCAGTACGGTGGTGATGGCGGTGAGCAACACCGGGCGCAATCGCGTGCGCCCCCCTTGGATGATCAGGGGCACGATTTCAGGGAAGGGCAACAGGTCATCTTCTCCCAAGCCCAGCTCTTGCTTTCTGCGGTCGATCAGAAGGTTGGTGTAGTCGATGAGCACGATGGCATTGTTGACCACCACCCCGGCCAGGGAGATGATGCCGATCATGGTCATGATGATCACGAAGTCCTGGCGGAAGACCACCAGCCCGAGGAACACGCCGGTGAGGGAGAACAGCACGCTGAAGCCGATGATGAACGGCGTGGAGATGCTGTTGAACTGGGCGACGATGATGAGGAAAATGAGGAAGAGGGCGATGACGAGGGCGCGGGAAAGGAAGGCCATCTCCTTGGCCTGTTCCTCCTGCTGTCCGGTGAACTCCCATTGCACGCCAGCCTCCGCCGGGTAGTCGCCGAGCTCGGACTTGAGCGCCGCCACGATTTCGTTGGCGTTGTAGCCTTCGAGAACGTTGGAGGCGAGGGTCACGGTCCGGTCGAGGTCCTTGCGTTTGATGGCGTTGTACGTCGTGGACCGGCCGGCGCTGGCGACGGCGGAGATGGGCACTTCCTTGATTTGTCCGTCGGATTGGCTGCGGAAGATGACCTTCTGGTTCATCAGCGCGTCGGCATTGTTCCGGTACGCATCTGCAAAACGCAGGTTGATCGGGTAGTCGTCTTCGCCATCCTTGTAGCGGCTGACTTCGCGTCCAAACAGGGCGCTTCGAAGGGCGAAGCCGATCTGCTGGGTGCTGAGTCCGTAGCGGCGCGCCTTGTCGCGGTCGATGGTGATCGGCATCTCCGGCTTGGACTTCTCGACGTCGAGCTTCAAGCCCTCGACCCCTTCGATGTCGGTGCTTTCAATGAAGCGCTTCATGCCGTCGGCATAGGCGAGGGCCGTCTCGTAATCGGCGCTGCTGATTTCGATGTTGATGGGCAGGCCTTGCGGTGGACCGTCGGAATTCTTCGTGGCGCGGATGATGGCGTCCGGGTATCCCTTGACCTCCTCTCGAATGGCGTTGAGCACATCTTTGGTGCTCAGGCCGTCGCGGTCTTGGAACTTGACGAAGCTGACGGTGATGCGTCCCTTGTGCGGTGTGGCGCCGAGCTGCGGTCCCTCCGCGGGGTCCGAGGTGCCTTCTCCGACTTGGGCGATCACAGAGTTGGTCAGGTACTGCTCGGGCTGTCCGTCGGGACCCGTTCGCAGGAACTCCGGACGTTGAATGGCCGCGAGGACCATCGCTTCGACTTCCTCCGTGACACGGTTGGTCTCTTCGATGTCGGTGCCGATGGGCATGTCGATGTAGACATTGACATACTGCGGCTCATTCTGCGGGAAGAACTCCACTTTCGGAGGGAAAATGCCGAGCAGGACAAGCGACCCAAAGAGCAGACCGATCATCCCGTAGAAGAACAGCCAGGGTTTGGCGCCACCGAGCGCGAACCGGAGCACACGCTCGTAGACGTTCTCGAGGGCAGGCAGAAGCCGGTTCTGGAACCACCCGGTGGCCGGGGTGAGGGCATAGCGGTTGATGAGGCCCACGACGCCACCGAGCACGAGCAGGTTGCCGAGCGTGTTGAGTCCGGCACCGAGCAGGAGCAGTCCGAGGACGATGAGGATGCCCGTCGTGATGAAGAGCCGGCGCACGTTCATTTCGGCCTCTTCGATTCGCATGTAGACGCTGGTCAGCATGGGGTTGATGACCAAGGCGACAAACAGCGAAGAAGACAGCACGATGATGAGCGTGAACGGCAGGTACTGCATGAACTCGCCAATGATGCCCGGCCAGATGGCCAGCGGCAGGAAGGCGGCGAGCGTGGTGGCCGTGGAGGCGATGATGGGCCAGGCCACCTCACCGACACCGTAGCGGGCGGCGTCGAAGGGCGACATGCCCTCGTCCATCAGTCGATAGATGTTCTCGACGACCACGATGCCGTTGTCCACCAGCATGCCCAGTGCGAGCACCAGGGCGAAGAGCACCATCACGTTGAAGGTGATGCCGAGGGCGTTGAGGATGGCGAAGCTGAGGAACATCGACAACGGGATGGCGACCCCCACGAAGAGGGCGTTGCGCAGTCCGAGGAAGAAGAGCAGCACGCCGACCACGAGCAGGACCCCGAGGATGATGCTGTTCTGCAGCTCGTCGACCTGCGTTCGCGTCTGGTCCGACTGGTCGGAGGTGATGCTGACGTTGAGGTCGGCCGGGAGGAACTCAGCCTTGGCCTCGGCGATGATGCGGTTGATCTCGTCGGAGGCGATGATGAGGTTCTCTCCCGAGCGCTTCCGCACGTCGAGGGACACCACGGGGTTGCCCCACTCGCGGGCGAAGCTGGTCGCTTCCTGGTCGACGAATTGGACCTTGGCCACGTCGCGGAGGTAGACGGGCTTGCCGCCTTCCGCCTTCACGATGATGGCTTCGAGTTCGGCGGCATCGCGGAAGTCTCCGACCACTTGAACCGTCCGCCGTCGACCGTCCATCAGGATGTCGCCACCGGAGATGGAGACGTTCTCCTGGCCGATGGCCTGGGCGATGTCGTTGAAGCTGACGAGGCGGGCTTCCGCCTTGAGGTAATCGACCTCGACCTCCATCTCCTTCTTGTTGACACCGCGGATTTCGGCCTCATTGATTTCTTGAAGGTTCTCGATGCGGTCTTGCAGTTCTTCGGCGAAATCCTCGAGCTGGTCGATGGGGTAGTCGCCCGACAGATTGACCTGCATCACGGGGATCAGTTCCGAGAAATTGAGCTCGAAGACATTCGGGTCGCTCGGCAGGTCGTCCGGGAAGCTCGGGTCGCTCATGGCGACGTCCACCTTGTCCTTGACTTTGCGCAAGGCGACCTCGGGGGTGACCGAGAAGTCGAATTTGACGTCGATGGCGCTGTAGCCCTGTTGGCTCGTGGAGAGGATCACGTCGATGCCCGTGATGCTCTTGAGCTCCTTTTCAATCGGGCGCGTGATCAGCTTTTCAATGTCTCCAGGGCTGTTGCCCGGGTAGGCGGTGCCGATGTAGACCTCGGGCACGCTCACTTCCGGGAAGCTCTCCTTCGGAACGGTGATGTAGCTCGAGATGCCGGCAATCAGGATGATCGCGATGAGCACCGCGACCGTTGTCCGGTTGCGGATGGAGGCCGTGCTCAGCCCGAATTCCTTGAGTTTCTCTGAATTCATGGGGAATCAGTCGGGGTTCGGGTCAACGGATCACTTGAACGGCTTCTCCTTCGACGACCTGGCCTGCGCCGCGGTCGATGATGGTGGCGCCGGCTTCAAGACCATCGAGGATGAGGACGCGGTCCTCAAAGGCGGTGCCGATGGTGACCGGTTGACGCTGGGCGCGGCCGTTTTCGATGCGGTACACGAAGTCCTTGCCGGCGCGGTCCTGCAGGATGAGGCTCAGCGGCAGCGTCAGGGCCGTGTCCACGTGGAGGTCGTTGATGCGCAGGGAGACGAACTGGTTGGGCAGCAGGCCGTGGTCTCCCTCGACGGGCACGACAATTTCGAAGGTTCGGTTGGCCGGCTCGATGTACCGACCGACGCGGCCGATGGAAGAGGACAACGTGTCCATGCCGGGCACGACGATGTCCACGCGTTGGCCCTCTGAAACCGCTCCAACGTAGTGGTCGCTGACGGAGGCCCGGACGTACATCTCCTCGAGGTCGAGCACGCGGACCACGGGCTGCATCGGGGAGGCCATCTCGCCTTCCTTGGCGAAAATGCGGTCCACCGTCCCGTCGAAAGGTGCGGTGATTTGACCGAGGTCGACTTGCTCGGAGAAGGCGGCAATGCTTTCCTCGAGGGCCTCCACATTGGTCCGGGCTTCCAACAGCTGGACCTCGGTGCCGATGCCTTGTTCCCAGAGTCGCTCCTGGCGGGCGAGAACGTCTTGGGCCAGATCGAGGCGCGTCTCCAGTTCGTCTTGGTTGCTGGCCACAACGTCGTTGTCGAGCTCGAGGAGCACTTGGCCCTTGCGGACGGTCTCGCCTTCGGTCACGCGGATGCGTTCGACAGCGCCTTGTGTCATCGGGAAAAGGCGGGCCATGCGGTCGGTTTCCACATTGCCCTGGACGGTGAAGTAGTGGTCGAATGGCGCCGCTTCGAGGGTCAACGTGGTGACCTTTCGGGCATCGGGGTTGGCCTGGTCAACATCGGTGTTGGTGGCATCGCCGGCGGGGGCCTCAGGGGCACCACAGGCGGCAAGGAACAGGGCGGGAACCGCCAGGAGGAGAAGGGTGCGGATCATGGGATCAGGCGTTGAGGGAGCGTTGGAGACGGAGGTGGGCGTTGAGCCAGCGGAGTGTGGCCTGGGTCAGGCTGCCTTGTGCGTTGACCCGTTGGTTTTGGGCTTGGGTCAGGTCAAAACTGCTGGCCAGGCCTTCGGTGAATTTGGTGCGGGTGCGGTCGAGGATGCGGGTGGCGAGGTCGAGGCCGCGCTGGGCCTGCTCCCGTTGCTCGAGGGCGGAGGTGTATTCGGACAGGGCAGCGCGGTATTCCAATTGCGCCGCTTGGGTGAGCTGATCCAACGCGGTGGCGGCCCGGTCGCGGGTCAATTCGGCCTGAAGAACGCGTTCCTTGCCGGCGAAACTGGACCAGATGGGGATGGTCATCTGGACGCCCACCAATTGGATGGGGTACCAGCTGCCTTCACCCAAGAAGTTGAACGCGTCGCGCTGGGCGTTGCGCTGGTTGGTGTAGAAGGCGCCGATGCTGGGCAATCCGGCGGCTTTTTCGTTGCGGATGCCCAATTCGGACAGCTCGAGGTTGCGGGCCTGCGTCCGGATTTCAGGCAGGCGAACGGCGTCGAAGGGCGTGCCCAGGACGGAAGCGCCGTCAAAACTGGTTTCGAGCGTCTCGAAGGAGTCGGCCAGGATGACGGTGGTCTCCACCGGCATGCCGATGGTGAACTTCAACGCGTCGAGGGCGACTTGCGCCATGCTTTCGGCGGTGGTCCGTTGCTGGGCCACATCGGATACGGCGAGCTCGAGCTGGTCAGCATCGGTGGCTTCGGCGAGTCCGGCGTCGACGAGGGCGCGGGTTTGTTCGAAGGCCTCCGTGGCGAGGGCCTCGGCTTCGCGGAGGATGGCCACGTTCTGGTCGGCGGCCAAGGCGGCCGCGTAGGCTTCACCGGCAGCGCGCCGGGCGTCCGCGATGGAGCTGGACTCCGCGGCTTCCATGGCGCTGGCATAGGCCTTGGCGGCCTGGATGCCCACGAAGTAGCTCGGGCTGAACACGAGTTGGGTGGCGGTGATGCCGGCGGTCATGGTCTGTTCCGCCCCGAATTGGAACTCTTGTATGGCGTCCGGATCGGTGGGGGGCGCATCGAGCGGCACACCCGTGGCTTGGGCCACACCGCCAAGGAAGGTGGTCAGGTAGTCCGGGAAGCCAAACATGTCGCCGCTGGAGACCTGTGTCGGGATGTCGATGTAGCGGTTGTACTCGACGGAGCCGCTGATCTGGGGAAATCCGGAGGCGATGGTTTCGCGGGTGGTGCTGGCGGCCTGGTCTTTGTCGATGCCGGCATAGCGGACGGCATAGGCGCGCTCGGCAGCCACGGCCTGCGCTTCTTCCAGGGTCAGGCGGATGCCGGATTGAGCCTGCATCGCAGGGCCTATGAGGCAAAAGCCCAAGGCGAGGGAAAGGGTACGGATCATGAGACGGCGTGGGCTTGCTTGGCCCGGTTGCGTTGGTGGTAATAGGCCATGCCCTCTTCGGTTGCAATGCCGCGGAGGTGATAGGCGTGAAGTTCCTGCTGGAGTTCGGACAAGGGGCGTCCGAATTCTTCAAGTGTGGCCGGGTTGGTCATGGTCTGGACCATGGCCATGTGGAGTCGGGAAATCAGTTTGGCGTCGAAGTCCTTGCGGTAGAAGCCTTCCCGTTGGCCGCGCTCCACGTTGCGGAGCAAGTAGCCCTCCATGTTTTCGTGCTTGTGCTGTTCGAGCCGCTGCAGGGCGGCCGGGTAGTACTTCTGGAGGTCAAACAGCATGCTGGGGTGCATTTCCCTCAGCTCCATCTGGACGTATTCCATGGTTTGGATGACGGCGTCGATGGCGTTCTCTCCGCTGGCGGACAAGGCGGAAATCCGCGTGTCCTGGCGGGTGCACATGCGGTCAAAGACTTGCAGCACGAGGTCGGCCTTGTCCTTGCAGTACTTGTAGAGGGTCTTCTTCGACACGCCAAGCTCACGGGCGAGGTCGTCCATGCTCACGGCGCGGACCCCGATGCGCCGAAAGGTCTGCTCACACCCGTCCAAGAGCTCTTCGAGCCGGGAATCGAGGGTGGAGTTTGGAGGAGCTGGAGACATCCCAATGCGCTTTCAGGCCGCAAAAGTACCCGTTGATGTCTCGGGCGGAAACGAAATCGATGTTAAATCGTTTCCAACGTTTCGTGTCCCGGGGTCAATCCAGTAGGATGCCCAGGGATTGCACCAATCCCGTCAAGTCGGCGCTGTCAAACCGGGCGCCCCGCAAGCGGTTCTCGGCCGGGTCAATGGTCCAACCGGAGGCGCCACGAAAGTCGGCTTCCCGCAGGTCTGTGCGGTCGAAAATCGTGTCGCGCAGCCTGCAATCGGCCCACCCGGTCTTTCTCGCATCGGTCATGGAGAAGTTGCCACCGCTGAGGTCACAGGCCTTGAACTGAATGCCCTGCAGGTCCATCTCCCCCCAGTCGCCCAAGGGCGCGCGGCATTCCACCAGCGTGAAATCGAGAACGAGGGTGTCGAGGGTGGACCAGCGGAGCCCCGGGAGCGTGCATTGTTCGAAGCGAACGCCGTGCAGCCGGGTTCCGGTGAGTCGGACGTCCTGAAGCAAGCACTGGCGAAAGACGCAGTTTTCGAAACGGGCGTTGCGGAGGTCTTGTCCAGACAGGTCCAATCCTTCGAACTCACACTCTTCGAAGTGGTAGCCCGTCCATGGCCCTGCAGGCAGGGCCTGGTCTCCACTGGAAGACGGTGTCCAGTGGCACTGGTAATGCTCCATCAGGACAGGGCGCGGCGAATGAGGTCGGCGTCGGCCTTCTGAGCGAGGGTCACCTTGAGGCGCGGTTCGGCCTCCATCGCGCGGCGAATGGCGAATTGGGCTTCGTCGTTGCGGGCCCAGCTGCGGCGGGCGATGCCGTTGTTGACGTCCCAGTGGAGCATGGAGGTCAGCTTGTTTTCCGCTTCTGCGGAGCCGTCGAGCAGCATGCCGAAGCCGCCGTTCATGACTTCGCCCCAGCCCACTCCGCCGCCGTTGTGCAACGACACCCAGGTGGCGCCGCGGAAGGCGTCGCCCACGAAGTTCTGGACGGCCATGTCGGCTGTGAAGGCCGAGCCATCGTAGATGTTGGAGGTCTCCCGGTACGGGCTGTCGGTGCCGCTCACATCGTGGTGGTCGCGGCCGAGGATGACCGGTCCGGAGAGCCGGCCGTCGGCGATGGCGTCGTTGAACGCCTTGGCGATGCGCATGCGGCCTTCGGCATCCGCGTACA
>CALBSW010000148.1 GCA_937967465.1 uncultured Flavobacteriales bacterium | reverse complement strand
TGCGCCGACGACATCGAGGGCTGCCTAACCGCCGACTGCACGGCCGACATGACGACGGCGTTCATGGGTGAGACGACTGCCACGATCGCCTACAACTGCGACGCTGCTCCGGCCATCGAAGTGACCTTCAGCGATGCCGCTGCGGTCTACACCTGCACGGGTGACGACGGTGCCATCGAAGGCAGCTACACGGTGCTCCGGACCTGGAGCGCGACGGCCACGGACGATTGCGGCAACGCAAGCGCTGCGACCACGTGTGAGCAGCTCATCACGGTGACCGACAACACCGCTCCGAGCTTCGACGGCTCCAGCAACGTGTTCTCCATCGCTTGTGACGACTACAGCGACACCGACATGTACGAGGTGCAGGCTGCAGACAACTGCGACAGCGACGTCGCCATCACGATCCTGAGCAACCAGGAAGTGAGCGGCAGCTGCGCCGGTTCCATCCTGCGCACCTACCAGGCCATCGACGACTGTGGCAATGCGACCGAGTTCCAGCAGACCATCAACCTGACCGACGAAGTCGATCCGGTGGTGTCCATCTCTTGCCCGGCCGATGCCGACTTGACGGCGGACGCCATGTGCAATGCGGACGTGTCCATCACGGCCCTCGGCAATGCCACTTACACGGCCATGGACAACTGCGACAGCGAGCTCGACATCAACCTCAGCCACGAGGATGTGATCACCGAGGGATGTGAAGGCAGCTACACCATCGTTCGCACCTTCACCATCACGGCGGAGGACCACTGCGACAACTTGGCCAGCGCTTCTTGCTCCCAGACGATCACGGTGTCTGACAACACGGCCCCGAGCATCAACACGGCTGCCATGGACATGACCGTCGAGTGCGACGGCATGGGCAACATCGCCCAGTACCTCGCTTGGCAGACCAGCAATGGTGGTGCCGCCGCGAGCGACAACTGCAGCGACATCACCTGGAGCTCCGAGACCATCGAAGCCGGTGACGACTGCGGTGGAACGGTCGGTTACTCCATCGTGACCTTCACGGCCACCGATGCCTGCGGCAACGCCAGCAGCACGACGGCCACGTTCACCATCGAGGACACCACGCCGCCTGCACTGTCCGGCGACCTGGAGACCTCTGTGGCCTGCGACGCATACAACGCTGACACGTACTACGGCAACTTCGCCGCGAGTGACATCTGCAGCGGTGACGTGACGGTGGTCATCACCGACATGGAGGTGAGCGGCCCGTGCGCCGGTACCGTGATGCGGACGTACACCGCCACGGACGCCTGCGACAACGTCGCCACGTTCGACCAGATCATCAACCTGACCGATGATGTGGCCCCGACGTTCGACATCGTCTGCCCGTCCGACGTGACGCTCAGCGCCGACGAGAACTGCAACGCTGACACCAGCGAAAGCACCAACGGCACCGCTTCCTACGAGAACCTCGACGACAACTGCGACGATGCAGTCGACGTGAGCATCTCCAGCAGCGACGCTGTGGCGTACCCATGCGATGGCAGCATGGTGATCACCCGCACCTTCACCATTGAGGCGGAGGACCACTGTGGCAACATCACCACGCACACCTGCGATCAGACGATCACGGTCAACGACGACACCGATCCGAGCATCACGGCTCCGGCCGATGTGACGGTGGAGTGCGACGGCATGGGCAACCTGGCTGCGCTGGACGCGTTCCTCGCCGGCGCCTCTGCGACCGACAACTGCAGTGCTGTGACGATCGAGCACGACTTCACTTCACTCAGCGATCTCTGCGGTGCGACGGGCAGTGCCCTGGTGACCTTCACGGCCACCGACGCCTGCGGCAACAGCAGCAGCGCATCCGCTACGTTCACGATCGAGGACACCACGGCGCCGAGCCTCTCCATCGAGGGTCCGGCCAACCAGGACCTCGAGCAGAACGCCACGTGTGACATCGACACGAGTGTGGACGCCCTCGGTACCGTCTCCTACGAGGCTGGTGACGATTGCGGCAGCGCTTCCGTGGAGATCACGCACGCCGACAGCGACGCTCTGTTCACCTGCACGGGTGACGACGACATGCTCGAAGGCAGCTACTCCTTCGTCCGCACCTTCACGGTGACGGCCACGGATGAGTGCGGTCTGACGACCACGCTGACCTACGACCAGACGATCACGGTCACGGACAACCTGGCACCGACGTTCACCGACACCGAGGGTGTGGGCAACGGCGACGTCCAGAGCGTCTGCTGCGAGAGCCACCTCGGTGAGGTGACGATCCCGGCCGCTGTGGCTCCGACCTACATGGACAACTGCGACAGCGATGTGGCTTACGCCATGACCGAGACCTACGTGGGTGAATACGCTCCGACTGCGGATGTGGATCTGTTCTGCCTGAGCACGACGCCTGCCGCCTTCGAGGACGGCGAGACCTGCAACGGTTACGATCCGCACAGCCTGCGCCTCTTCGGCCTCGCTGGTGCTGCCGAGTTCTACCTGGCCGCTGGCCCAGGCTTGGTGGCCAACAATGCGGACGGCACGTTGACCTTGACGCAGAGCTTGATGGCCGCGGATGGATCCAATGGTGGATTCGACCTCGTCATCACGTACGGTGCTGCCCTCGACTGGAATGCCTGGAGCAACCAGAGCTTCCCGACCGGGTACAAGCGCGACTGCGGTGACCTGATCGACGACCACCTGAACTGGGAGTACCGCATCCTCGAGTCCGGCTCCCTGACGGGTACGGGTGACTACGCTGGTTCTTCCTTGAGCCTCGCACACGCCCCGAGCAACCAGTACTACGCATGTCAGTTCGGCCTCGGCGCCAACAACATGAACAACGAGTACGGTTACAGCGGTTGGTTCACGTACAACGGTACGTTCGACGGCAACAGCGTGATGGGCTCCGGTGACGCCTTCGGCGACCTGGACTGCTGCCTCCCATGGAGCATCGAGCGTGAGTACAGCCTCGTGGACGACTGCGCCAATGAGAGCGGCTTCGCCTACAGCGTGTCCGTGAACGGCGACGACTGTGATGACGCTGTGGACGGTCCTGCCGTCAGCGGTCAGGCCAGCGGTGACCACGCTCCTGTGGTGCTCGGCGGTGCTGGCGATGTGTTGACGGGCAAGACCCCGATCCGCGTCACCAACCTGCAGCCGAACCCGACCAACGACATCAGCCAGTTGGGCTTCACGGTGGAGCAGAACATGCGCATCCGCGTCGACCTGGTCGGCATGGACGGCAGCCTGGTCTCCGAGCTGTACGACGGCATCGCCCAGTCCGGTGTGAACCACACCTTGGACATCGATGCAGGTACGTTGAACAACGGCATGTACCAGATCCGCCTGAGCAGCAATGCTTACCTGGTGGTGAAGAAGTTGCTCGTCTCCGAGTGATATCACTGTAGGGCTACAAGCCCGAGAGAACCAAACCAAAACGGAAAGCCGCCCTTCGGGGTGGCTTTCTTTTTTGGCCGCATTTTTCGGGCACGGATATAAAAACTGCCGGAATCAGTGGCCCGGATGCGGGAGCCAACATGTGATTTCACAAATCCCCTTCGGTATTACAAGGCGTGTAGGAATTCCGATTGAAGATTGGTTGAGTGTTACACGCGTTGAGTCGATTTTACACGTGTTTTCGGCAGTAAGAACGAGTAGTCGCGGCATCTTTAAAGGGACCAAAATCTGCTCAAATGCGTCACACTTTTACTTCACTCCTGTTAGCCATCCTGATGTCATTTTGCGTCGGCTCTGTGTCGGCCCAAAGCTTGTACTCGGAGGACTTCGAAAACGAGACTCCCATCAACGCCGGTGATCTCTGCGAAGTCGGCAACGAATACTCCCCCGCCTTCGACGGCAACTGGTCCCTGGGACCGGCCTGCGCCAATCCCGGCGCCGGAACCCCCAAACTGGTGGACATCACGGGAGAAACTTGGCTCGAGTACAACGACTCCTATCCGGCGGATTCCGAGGTCTGGAACAGCGCGACCGTGGATGTGACCTCCACTTCGAATGTGGCGGTCTCCTTTGACTTGCGCAGCACGGGGTCGTTGGACGCGGGCGGTGGCTACATCGACCGACTGGAGATGTTTGCCGTCCTGGATGGCACGCAGAGCGCCACCCCGCTGTTCAGCGTGACGGGCCACGTCAACGGCATGAACAACGCCGGTGAGATCACCGTCAACGAGGACGTGGACGTGAGCGGTGCCAGCTCCTTGGCGCTGCGCATGGTCATCAAGTTGACCGGCGCCGATGAGCGCTACCAGCTCGACGACGTCAGCATGTGCTCCGACAGCAACGGCGACGGCGTGTGCAACGAGTGCGATGAGCCGCTTGAGATTTACGGTGATGTGAGCGATTACACGGTTCAGTGTGCGGACGATCTGCCGACCATGCCCGGAATGGTGACTGCGGAACGCGGCAACCTCGGAGCCGTCATCGGCGCCCAGGGCATCAACGAGCAAGAGGTCGTGTACAATGCTACGCCTGCGGCAGGAACGGACAACCAGACCGATTGGGCACTGAAGCTGTTCAACTTCGGTGACGTCGCTGGAAACCACGTGAACTTCGTGCCCACTGCAGAGAACTTGCAACTGCGAGAGTACTCCAATGGCGTGGCCATTTTGGAGGGGCAGGTAGCCAATGAAGCCGACCCAAGTGAAGTGTTCAATGTGCACGTCACTTACACGAATCTGGTGTCGGGAGCGGATTGGCCCAATGGGTTCAAGACGGCCAACGAATGCATGATTCCTTTGCTGGGGGATGCCAGTACGGAGAACTGGAACATTTACGTTCTCGAACCGAGCCAAAGCTACCTGTCGGGTGAAGGCGGGCTGAGCGGTTCTTTGTTGACCTTGGAACACGCGCCGGACGTGGCGTCGGGGGATACTTTGCCCTACTTCGGATTCCAAGTGGGTGAGGGAGCCAACGACCGAAATTGCGACCTCGGCGCCGGAGGTTGGTTGACCTACAGCGGCACCATCAATGGCGTGGCTGTCAGTGGCAGCACTGGAGACTTCAACGTCGATTTGACCCCAACTCCTGGTGGTCGCAATGGAAATCCGTGCGTGCCCAATGACCTCTGCACCGACATCATTTACACGGTCATCGATACAGATTG
This sequence comes from uncultured Flavobacteriales bacterium, assembly GCA_937967465.1. Lineage (GTDB taxonomy): Bacteria > Bacteroidota > Bacteroidia > Flavobacteriales_D > Sanyastnellaceae > UBA8752. Next base: position 688 of record CALBSW010000148.1, on the reverse strand, counting down.
CCCTGAAAACGGGGCATTGACAGTGACCCAGACGGTGTGTGTGGCGGATGACACGGATCCCACTTTCGACAATGCTCCCGCCAATGTGACCCTTGAGTGCGGACCGCTTCCGGCTGTCCCAACGGTGACGGCTTCCGACAACTGCACACATGGCGCAGCACCAGTTGTGACCTATTTGGGTCAGGTGACTACCGACTCCACCAGCCAATTCTGCTACACCGTGGTCCGACAATGGACAGCAGTGGATTGCTCGGGCAACGGCATCGGGCATACCCAGACCATTGTGATCCAAGACACCCAGGCGCCCACAGCTCCCGACGCCAACGATTACACCGCAGAATGCGACGGCGCGGGCAACGTGATGGAATTCGAGGCCTGGCTGACGTCTGTGGAAGGCACGTCGACTGACAATTGCGGTGGGAGTGTATCCTATACCAACAACAGCCAGTATGGCACGACCAACTGGACGGGCTTCGATCCGGTTTGTGGTGGATCCATGAGCAAAGAGGTGATCTTCTATGCCATTGATGAATGCGGCAACTTCTCCGAAGGGGATACGGCCACCTTCTTGATCGACGACACCGTGGCTCCGGGTGCTCCGGTTTGCGAAAATGACACGGTCGAGTGTGATGGTACGGGCAACCTGTCCGACTTCGAGATGTGGCTGACGCACGTGGAAGGCACATCT
>CALBSW010000147.1 GCA_937967465.1 uncultured Flavobacteriales bacterium | reverse complement strand
GGCAACAGCATCACAGACAGTTTTGACGTCACGGTCACCGACAATGAGAATCCAACAGCGTTGGCTCAAAATCAAACGATTGTTCTCGACGCATCTGGAGCGGCCAGCATCACCGCTTCCTCTGTGGACAACGGTTCTACCGACAATTGTGGCATTGCGACCACTTCCCTCAGCCAGACGGACTTCGACTGCACCCACCTGGGCACCAACACGGTGACCTTGACCGTCACCGACACCAATGGCAACCAGAATACAGCGACGGCCACCATCACAGTGCAGGACAATCAGTCGCCTGTCATCACCCAAATGGCCAGCATCTCCGCCACCAACGATGCGAACAATTGTTCCGCCATTGTGACGTGGACAGACCCTGCCGTCACCGACAATTGTACCTACACACTCACCCCGGATATTGCCAGCGGTACGGCTTTTGACGTCGGCGTGACGACTGTCACCTACACGGCAACGGACGCCGGCGGCAACAGTGCCACCATGTCTTTCGACGTGACGGTCACCGACACACAGGCTCCGACCATTGCGGGCATGCCCAGCGACCTCACTCGAGCCACCCAAGCCGGCGGCTGTACTGCCACCGTGACGTGGACCCCTCCGACAGCCACGGACAACTGCACCACCGACGCCGTGGGCAACCCGGCCAATGTGACGTTGACCTCCACGCACCAGCCGGGGAGCGACTTCGCCATCGGTACGACCACGGTGACCTACACCGCCCTCGACATTTACGGCAACTCGACCTCCTCCAGCTTCAACATCACTGTCGTCAGCGCGGACAGCGACGGCGATGGCATCTGCGACACCGGTGACAATTGCTCCGACACCAACGCCTGCAACTACGACGATGCAGGCAATGGTACATGTCTCTACGACGACGTTTGCGGCGTATGCGATGGCCCTGGTATTCCTCCAGGTGATTGCGATTGCAACGGCAATGTGAACGATGCCCTCGGGGTGTGTGGCGGAACATGTGCTGCAGACGCCGACAGCGATGGCGTCTGCGATGACGTCGATCCTTGTGTCGGCACGGAAGATGCCTGTGGTGTGTGCGACGGCCCCGGTGCCATCTACGCCTGCGGATGTAGCGACATCCCGGCAGGAGACTGCGACTGCAACGGAAATCAGAACGACGCACTCGGCGTTTGCGGCGGAACCTGCGCGGCAGACTCAGACGGCGATGGCATCTGTGACACCTCCGACAATTGCATCGACACCAACGCTTGCAACTACGATGATCCCGCCAATGGGGCTTGTGCAACCGTGGATGCGTGCGGTATTTGTGGTGGAACGGGCATCCCAGCGGGAGACTGCGACTGCAACGGCAACCAGAACGACGCCCTCGGTGTTTGCGGTGGTTCTTGCGCAGCCGATGCCGACAGTGACGGCGTATGTGACGATGTCGACCCCTGCGTCGGTACGCTCGACGCCTGTGGCGTCTGCAACGGTCCAGGTGCCATTTACGCCTGCGGATGCAGTGGAATCCCAGCCGGAGACTGCGACTGCAACGGCAATGTGAACGACGCACTCGGCGTCTGCGGCGGAACTTGTGCCGCAGATGCGGACAGCGACGGCATTTGCGACGACGTGGACACCTGCGTTGGCACGCCCGACGCCTGTGGCGTTTGCAACGGCCCTGGTCCGATTTACGCCTGCGGCTGCAGCGACATCCCGGCAGGAGACTGCGACTGCAACGGAAATCAGAACGACGCACTCGGCGTTTGCGGCGGAACCTGCGCGGCAGACTCAGACGGCGATGGCATCTGTGACACCTCCGACAATTGCATCGACACCAACGCTTGCAACTACGATGATCCCGCCAATGGGGCTTGTGCAACCGTGGATGCGTGCGGTATTTGTGGTGGAACGGGCATCCCAGCGGGAGACTGCGACTGCAACGGCAACCAGAACGACGCCCTCGGTGTTTGCGGTGGTTCTTGCGCAGCCGATGCCGACAGTGACGGCGTATGTGACGATGTCGATCCCTGCGTCGGCACACTGGACGCATGCGGCATTTGCAATGGTCCCGGTGCCATTTACGCCTGCGGCTGTTCCGACATCCCTGCGGGCGACTGCGACTGCAACGGAAATCAGAACGACGCACTCGGCGTCTGCGGTGGAACCTGCGCTGCCGACTCGGACAGCGATGGCGTCTGCGACGACTCCGACAACTGCATCGACCAGACGGCCTGCAACTATGACGATGCAGGCAACGCAACTTGCCAATACACCGATGAGTGCGGTGTGTGTGGCGGCAGTGGCATTGCACCTGGAGCATGTGATTGTGCGGGCAACGTCAATGACGCCCTGGGCGTGTGCGGCGGAACTTGCGCGGCCGATGCAGACAACGACGGCATTTGTGACGACAGCGCAGACAGCTGCACGGACTTGACAGCCTGCAACTACGCCGACGCCAGCAACGCAGCTTGCATCTATCCGACGGGTTGCGAGACCTGCACCAATGCGGACGGAACCGGCGGCGTGGACACCAACGACGACGACAGCGACGGCACCTGCAACGATGCCGATGGCTGCCCGAACGACCCAGCCAAGACGGCACCTGGCATCTGCGGCTGTGGCAACGTCGATACCGACGTCGACAACGACGGCGTCTGCGACGACAACGACCTCTGCACCGACCCGCTGGCCAACAATTACCAGAGCGCAGGTGGCGAGGAATGCGAGGTGTGCCCGAACGCTCCGATTTTCAATGACATCATCGTGGAGGCTCCCGCCACCACCATGTCCACCGCAGATGGCGACATCAGCCTCAACATCACGGGCAACGCCGCCTCCACCGTTTACTTGACCGGTGTCAACGGCGCACCGGATTACACCATTTCATTGCCCAGCGACCTCAACGCACTGGAAGCGGGCTACTACAATGTCATGGTGCAAGACGCCGATGGATGTTGGGGTGTGGCCGACACCTCCGTTGGAGGAACGACCTTGCAACAGCCGGCCATCGTGCGCCAACTGATCATTCCGTTCAGCCTTTGCTGCAGCGGTTGCGGCATCAACGACGCAGATGCCGATGGCATCTGCGACGACGACGACAACTGCACCGACCAGACTGCACCCAACTTCGCCGATCCAGCCAACACCGACTGCATCGAGCCGTAATCAAAACGGAATTCATCCATTCGAAAAGCCCCGCCACCGAGCGGGGCTTTTTCATTGCTCCTCACCCTCGATATAAGCAAAAGAACTCCCTTCCAGCAGGGAGATAATCCCCACGAAAATCAGTGGTCAAGTCTCTGGTTTTCAATATCTTCCTGCCAACCAAATTGTCTTCTCATGCGGCTTTCTACCGTACTGGGCGCATTCGCCTTGTTTCTTCTTCCCATCCAGAGCCAAGCGGCCTGGGACATCTTTCAATCCTACGTCATCATCGACAGCGGATCCGGTGACCAATTCCTAGCCGGCGGCATCAACGCCGATGGGGCCACCGCCTTTGCCGGCAACGACCTCGGTGACTTCACCGCCGCCGACGCCTTGACGCTCAACGGCGGGGAGCTGAAGACTTACAAGAACGGCAGCTCCAATGTCTGCGGGGGCAATCTGAATTACCGGATTTACGCCTCAGGCGACACCCCAGGCGCCTTCACCGCCCTCGCGCTCCCTTACGATTCCGAGTTGGCCAATCCCGGCGATCAGAAGTGGGCCGCAACGGGAGCCGGCATCGACCTGCTCGGCGCCCTCACCGCGGGTGACTATGTCCTCGAGCTCTACTGGGACGCCTCTGGAGACGACGCCGGCGGCTGCTCCGACACCAAATTCGACAGCGACTTCGGCAACAATTTCACCGCCACCTTCTCCATCGTCGTGCCCGGCTGCACCGACCCGGACTACCAAGAATATGATGTCGCCGCCACAGTGGATGACGGCAGCTGCGCCACCCTGATGGGCTGCACGGATCCGGCATACATCCAATACGACGCGAATGCAGCTGTGGACGATGGAAGCTGCGTCCACCTCATCGACCCGAACTGCGCCTCCCCTACGTTTGATGGTCATACCTACGGTGTGGTTCAAATCGGAGGACAATGCTGGTTTTCAGAAAACCTCCAGACCACGGTGTATGCCAATGGGGACGCCATCCCCGGCGAACTGGACAATGCCAGCTGGTCTGGTACGACCGAAGGCGCCCAAGACATTCACAGCGGTGACCCGGCCAACCTCACCCAGTTCGGCCGCCTCTACAATTGGCACGCGGTACAAGATGCGCGCAGCATCTGCCCAACTGGATGGGAAATGCCAACCGATGCAGATTGGAACACCTTGACTGCAGAAGTCGGCCCCAACCCTACCGCACAACTCAAATCCGCCAACTTCTGGAACAATCCGAGTTCTGCAGGAACCGATGATTACGGGTTTGATGCGCGCCCAGGCGGCTACCGCTTCAGCTCAGGCAGCTATTTCGGCACCGGCACATTTGGCGATTACTGGAGTACGACCACGTGGAGACAGTTCAATTCCACCAGTGAATTGAGTTCGAGTTCTGTGGGTACCGTTTATGCTGAGCATGGCTTCAGTGTGCGTTGCCTCCGCGGCCCGGATGTCATGGGCTGCATGGACCCGTTGTACAACGAGTACGACCCCACGGCCACCATCGACGACGGCAGCTGTGCGACGTTGTACGATCCCTGTGAAAACGCCCTGGTGCTGGGCAGCATCGCTGTCGAACTGTCCACCACCACCCTGACGGCCGAAGACGGCTCTGCCACCCTCACCGTCACGACGGGCACACCGACGTCCTTGACTCTCTCCGGCATCAATGGCGCACCCGACTACACCATTGCCCAACCGGGCGCGATCGACGGACTCGCCGCCGGTTCCTATTCGGTCATGGCCACCGACGCCAACGGCTGCACGAGCAACACCCTGATGCTCATCATGCCGTACTCCCTTTGCTGCGACTGCGGCGTCAGCGACCAAGACAGTGACGGCATTTGTGACGACGAAGACAATTGCTTCGACCGCCTGGCCACCAATTTCGACGACCCCGCCAACGAGCCTTGCATCGGCGGTACTGTAGAAGGCTGTATGGATCCAGCCGCAGTCAACTACAACCCCAATGCAAACAGGCAACCCACAGAACCCCGGATTTCAATCGCGTTCAACCTCATCTCCGACCTCTCCTCGTTCCCGCCTCATGCGACGAACCCAGTCATTCGAGAGGCTCGGTTCTTTCCTCTCTCTCCCGTGGGCGGGTACTCCAATTCACCTCTCGCTGAGTATTGGGATGAGAATGAGTTTCCAAATGCTGGAACCGTGGTCAAAACCGTCAGCAAGCCCGAAACGCCTCACGGCGAGACTGTGAAATACAGAGTACGAATCGCATCTGCTGGACACTCGTCTCCTGGCAAATGGCTCGTTGATCATTTTGCCCATGAAGCCGTGGTCGTATCCGGCGATATCATAGCCCAAGGAGGCGACACGACACTTTACGTGACTGGTGGCAGAGATGCAAATCTCGATTTCTTTGTCGCTGTCTGCCACTACGGAGGCTGCACAGACCCCGACTATATCGAGTACGATCCCGACGCCCAACTAGACGACGGAAGCTGCTCGACACTGGTCGTCGAAGGCTGCACGGATCCCGCCGCAGACAACTACGACGCCTCGGCCAACACTGACGATGGCTCCTGCATCTACTATGGCTGCACGGACACAGCTGCGGACAACTACGACGCCTCGGCCAACACCGATGATGGCTCCTGCATCTACTATGGCTGCACGGACACAGCTGCGGACAACTACGACG
>CALBSW010000146.1 GCA_937967465.1 uncultured Flavobacteriales bacterium | reverse complement strand
GGGTGACGGTGAGAACGACCTCGTCATGACCTTCCCGATCGGAAATCCCGGCTGCGGCTGCACGGACCTCGAGGCCTGCAACTACGTCGATGGTGCGACCTACGATGATGGAAGCTGCGCTTACACGGGCATCTACGACTGCGACGGTGAGACGTGCATGAACGACGCCGATGGCGATGGTGTGTGCGATGAGCTGGAGGTGGCAGGTTGTACCGAAGCCGCTGCGGTGAACTTCATGGCGGCTGCCACGGACGACGATGGCTCCTGCTTGTTTGTTGGATGCATGGATCCCGAAGCCGACAACTATGATGCAGGTGCCAATGTGGCCGGAGAGTGCACTTATCCGATGGAAGGCTGCACCAACAGCGAGGCTGTGAACTTCGACGACACTGCCCTGGTGGACGATGGCTCCTGCTTGTTGGTTGGCTGTATGGATTCGGAAGCCGACAACTACGACGCTTCCGCCAACGTCGAGGGAGAGTGCTCCTATCCGATGGAGGGCTGCACCAACAGCGAGGCTGTGAACTATGACGACACCGCCCTGGTGGACGATGGCTCCTGCTTGTTCCTCGGCTGTATGGATGAGGAAGCCGACAACTACGACCCGAACGCCAATGTGGCTGGCTTCTGCGCCTACCCGGCGGAGGGCTGTACCGATGCTGCTGCCGCGAACTACAGTGCAGACGCACTGGTGGACGACGGCTCCTGCTTGTACCCCGGTTGTACGGATGAGACGGCGTTGAACTACGATCCGACGGCCAACTTCGATTCCGGTTGCATTCTCCCGCTCGAGGGGTGCACCGATCCGATGGCCGAGAACTTCAACCCGCTCGCCAACACCAACGACGGCAGCTGCGAATACACGCCGCCGTGCCCGGGTGACCTCAACGGTGATGGTACAATCAACATCAACGACCTGCTGGACTTCTTCCAGATCTACGGATCGGACTGCGCGGAATGATCGCGCAGGAGGAAGCCACCACATCTTCCTCACGAGAACCAGATGCGAAAGGGGCGCCCATGCGGGTGCCCCTTTCCGCTTTGGGACCGGGTGTGTGGTCTACCTTCGCAGTCATGGAGGATGAGCGCATGGCCGGCTTGCGGGCCCAGTTGGATGCCCACCACACGTGGCCTTCGGAGTACATGTTCAAGTTCATCGCTCCCAATCAGCCGGATCGGATCGAGGCCGTTCTCTCCAAGTTTCCCGATAAGGTCGAGGTCAAGCGCAAGGCCAGTGGTGGAGGCAAGTACGTCGCCCTGACCATCCTCGAGACCGTGGACAATGCAGACGTCGTGTTTGACCGTTACCGCGCCGTGAGCGCCATTGGGGGCATTTTCTCACTCTGACCCATGCAGAACACACTCGACCTCCTCAGCCAAGTCTTGTTTGTCGCCTTGATGGCGATGTTCCTCTACGTGCTGTACCGCCGGTTCATTGCCATGCTGAGCAAGGGGAAGATCACAGGAGAATACGCGCGTGTTGTGGATCTATCGCGTCCAGAAGAGGGCCAGCTGATGTTGACCGTGGAAACGACGGTGGCGACCCACTGCAAGGTGGCATGGGCGGAAGGACGTGCCGTGGACATCGAATGTGTCCCCGGCGTCAGTCAGCATGTCATCGATACCGGAAAGGATGTTCCGGAAGAAGTCCGATTGGACTTCGGCAATCAAGTCATCCGCCGCCGCGTGGCGGGTTGATCACATGCGCTCCGGCAGGGCGATGCCCAACAGGGACATGCCCAGATTCAAGGTGCGGGTGAACCGCTCTGTGAGTACAATGCGCAAGTTCCGGGCAGCCTCATCGTCTGCGCCGAGAATGCTGTGGTCCTGGTAATAGCTGCTGTATGCCTTGGTGAGGTCATAGCACCAGTTTGCAATGAGTGCAGGATTGTAGGTTTCCGCGGCCTCGGCCACCACATCGGGGAGGTCGTGGAGCAAGCCCACCATGTCCATTTCGTCTGCGCCAGGGGTGGCGATGCCATCCGTTGGAAGGGCGAGGCCTTCAGCTTCTGCCTTGCGCAACACACTGCGTCCGCGAACGTAGTTGAAGAGGATGAACGGCCCGGTATTTCCATAGAAGTCGATGGAGGCTTTGGGATCGAACATCATGTTCTTTTTCGGGTCCACCTTGAGCAAGTAGTATTTGAGGGCGCTGAGTCCAACCCGTTGGAATACCTCTTGTTGCTCGGCGTCACTCAACCCTTCGAGTTTGCCGGCCTCGGCCGCGATGTCCCGGGCAATGCGGAACATCTCGTCCATGAGGTCGTCCGCGTCGACCACAGTGCCTTCGCGGGATTTCATCTTGCCTTCCGGCAATTCGACCATGCCGTAACTCAGGTGGTGGCAGCGCTGGGCTTGTTCGAATCCGAGTTTGCCCAACACCAGGAACAGCACCTTGAAGTGGTATTCCTGTTCGTTGCCCACAGTGTAGACCTGCCGGTCGAGGTCCGGGACGTCCTGGAATCGGAGCAGGGCAGTGCCAATGTCCTGGGTCATGTACACTGCGGTGCCGTCTTGACGCAGGAGAAGCTTCTCATCGAGCCCGTCTTCCGACAAGTCGACCCACACGGAGCCGTCTTCACGCTGCTCGAATGCGCCGCGCTCGACGCCTTCCATGACCCGGTCCTTTCCGATGAGGTAGGTGTCGCTTTCGTAATAAAGCTTGTCGAATTCGACGCCCATGGTGGCGTAGGTGGTGTCAAATCCCGCATACACCCAGCCATTCATGGTCTTCCAGAGGTCCACCGTGGCGGCGTCTCCATCTTCCCACAGCCGCAGCGTTTCCTGTGCTTCGAGGAGAATGGGGGCTTGCTTCTCGGCCGCCGCCTTGTCCATGCCGCCATCGATGAGGCCTTGGACCTCAGCCTTGTAGGCTTGGTCAAAGGCCACGTAGTACTTGCCCACGAGCTTGTCTCCTTTGAGCCCACTGGACTCCGGAGTTTCGCCTTCCCCGAATTTGCGCCAGGCCACCATGGATTTGCAGATGTGGATGCCCCGGTCGTTGATGATCTGCACCTTGGTCACCGTGTGGCCTTGGGCCTCGAGGATGCGGCTGACCGAGTGGCCGAGGAAGTTGTTCCGCAAGTGGCCGAGGTGCAGCGGTTTGTTGGTATTGGGGGAGCTGTACTCCACCATGACGTGGGGAGCGCTTCCCGCAGGCCGGCGCCCATAGTCTGCATGGGCCGCCTCTTGAAGCAGCCAGTCGCGCCACAAGACCGGGTCCAGCTCGAGGTTGAGGAATCCCTTGACCACATTGTATCCGAGGACGGGGCCATCGGCTTCCACCATGGCCTGGCCGAGGGCCTCCGCCGTGGCGTCCGGCTTCATTCGGCTGTGTCGTGCCAATGGGAAGCAGACGAGGGTGCGGTCTCCGGCAAACTCCTTTCGGGTTTTCTGAATGGAGAAGTCCGAGGCGGGCAAGGCCGCATCAAAGCACGATTGGAAGGCTTGTGCAGCCAGGGCTTGCAGCTGTTGGTCGAGGCGCATGTTCAGAGGGCGTCAGCAGGAGGGAGGAACACTTCGGCGAGCATGCAGCGGACCGAGCCGCCACCGAGGTGTTCAATGGTGGGAATGGGGGCGTGCACGAGGGTGGCAAAGTCCGACAGACGGTCGCGTTGTTCCGGCGTGAACGCATTGTGCGCGGCGCTGGACATGGCGATGAATCGCTCGCCGGAGGAATTCCGGACTTCGAGCACATTGCCGGCAAAGCCATTGACTTGATCGGCCGTGATGCGGATGACGGTGCGTCCGGAACGGGTGAGGGCGTCCAGCACATGCTGTCGTTCGGCCGCATCGGGAATGATGCTGTCGCAGACCACCGCCCATTGGGTTCCGATGGCCAGCATGACATTCGTGTGGTAGATGGGGGCCGAGGTGTCACCCGATGTCTGACAAGCCGTGAAGGAGACCAGGTCGTAGCCGAAAGTGTCACAGAACTGCCGGGTGGCTTGCTCGTCCGTGCGGGGGCCGAGAGAGGCGTAGGCCACCCTGTTGACGCGGTCCAAAATGAGACTTCCGGTTCCTTCCAGGAAGACATTGTGCTCCTCGAACTCCGTGAAGTCGACGAATTCCTCGATGTGGCGGACGTGGTCGGTGGCCAGCCTCAGCAAGAGGTCTTCGCGCCGCTCGCGGCGGCGGTTCACAGCAAACATGGGGTAGAGTCCCACCCGGCCATCTGCGTGGAAGCTCACCCAATTGTTGGGGAAGAGGGCGTCCGGGGTGTCGCGGTCGGCGTCGTCGTCCTGAACGCACACCGTGATGCCATGGTCGCGCAGTCGGTCGACCAAGCCGTCGAATTCAGCCTGTGCCACAGCCACGGTATCCACTTCGGCGTCTGCAGGCTGTTGGTAGGCATTGTTGACCGCCGTCTGCTCGTTCATGCGAAACGACGCAGGCCGAATCATCAGGAGCAGGTCAGCACTTTGCTGGCGGGTGGAGTCAGGAGCATTCATGGTCAATGGCGAAGCAGGGGCAGGGTCGTGCAACGAAACAGTCCGCCCATTTTGCCGACATGGTGCATCGGCACTTCAATCAGTTCGTAACCCATCCCGCGAAGAATCTGGCTCAGGCGTTGGAAACGCGGGTCGATGAGGAGGGTGTCCGGGGTCAGGTGGAGCAAATTGCTTTGCAACAGAGCCGCTTCTTGGAGCGTGATGTCCACCGTGCCCTTGAAGCGCGACAGCAGGTCGTCCAGTTGCCGTCCGTTCAGGAAGGCCTCCCCACAGACAATGGCTTCCCCGTGGCCGAGCGGCATGAAGGCGCAATCGAGGTTAAGGGCGCAGCGGATGGGGTCGCGGTCGTGCTTGTGCAGTTCCAGGCCCATGACTTCTCGATGGGGAAATGCGCTTTGCAGGAATTCCACAGCGTCGGCATGGGTCCGCGCAGTCTGCAGGTGAAGTAGATCGGCCTGCACCGTGATGCCGATGGCAATCGCATCGTCGAGCAACAGCACATCTCCACCTTCGGCACGGATGTGTTGGGGAATGCTGCGGACCGATGCCTCCGGGATCAAGGGGGATACCCCTTGCCATTCGGCTTCCCGGTTCTCGATCATGGCAGACCGGAAGAACTGGTCTTCCACCACAAATCCCACATCTCGGGCGAAGACTTGTTCGAGGTCGGGGACATCGTGTGGCCGAAGCACCTCCACCCCGAAATCCGTGAGGACCCCTGCGAGGCCATCGAGTTGAAGTGCCACTTCATCCACGCTCGGGTATGTCCCTGAAGACAAGTGCAAGTAAGACGTGGGGTCGAAGGCATCCTCAGCCGACGTTGGGGCATGCATGTTGCGGCCGTGACCGACAATGACCCGTTTGAGTTCACCCCATTCGTTGTCCACTCGAAAGCTCATGGGGCAGGAGAGGGTGCAGCAGCAGAGACATCCAGAGAGGAAGGTCCCCACCAGGGTCGGCTGTCCAAAGTGAAAATGCCCGCCTGAACGGACGGGTCCACTGCCATGTGCGCCATGGCGGTGGCGGAGTCTGGTACATCGAGCAAGGCAAAGCCACGAACATCGCGGTCGTCCCCAAATGGGCCCACCAGTCGGATGATGCCTGCATCATACAGGGAGTCCAAATGAGCCAGGTGGCCGCGCATGACCTCCGACTTCGCGGCGGAGTCCAGCTCAGCGGTCTGTGCTGCCCGGGTCAGCGTGACGAATTGATAGGCCTTCATGTCCCATCCGTCTCCTTCATCCGCGAGGGCGGGCGCATCGGCGCGGGGTTCGGATGTCGAGCCGGTGGTGCCGCAACCCGCCAGGGCGAGCAAGATCCCGATGGCCATGGGGAGTCCTGGCTGCATCATCGTCCAGAAATCTGGGGCCGGGTGAGGAGGGTGCCGAATTCGGCTTGGTGGTCCTGCACTTGCATCACAGCAGCGCTGTCCATGACGGCCACCACATCGGGGACCAGTTGCCACCCGTCGTTCATCCAACAGAGTTGATCGCCACGTCCATCGTCGCCATGGCCGCGCACAGCCCACAAGAAACGTTCCGCTTCCGCTGTGATGTGACGGCGCAACATGGTGTCTCCGTTGGCTTCGACCCACGTGGTATCGCGGTACGTGATGACGGCCCCAGGATAACGCTGGCCAAGGGTCCTGCCGAAATTCCGGTAGTTGCCAGTCCACCGCTTTTCGAAGACCATGTGGTGTCGAATGTCCACTTCCGCCAGGGCGACGTCGTACACCTCGCCGGTTTCGAATGGGGAGATGTAGCGCACCGCCCAGTGGTCGAACCGATTGCGCACGCCGATGCTGTCCCATTGGCCCCACATGCGGACGTAGAGCTCGAAGACAGAGTCGGTCGGAAAGGTCTCTGGGATGTAGTGCTCTTCGAAGTGGGTGCGGTATTGGCCATCGTTGTTGCTTTGGACAAAACGCTGGAGCTGCTGCTTGAATTCGGCATAGTCCTCTGACTCCAAATGAACCAAGCTGTCTTGGGGGAAATGGACCACCGAAGGGCCCGCCATGTATTCCGGGTGGGTCGGATCGAGATACGGATCCTCTTCAATGGTCGGACGGCCCTCCCATGTTGGGGTCATGGCCTGGAGGGTGTTGGATGCCGCATCCACAGAGTCCGCGGGGAATTCTGCACCACCTTCCGCTGTCGCGGAGAGTCCGCAGCCGTGCAACACGGCAGCCGCTGCGAGCATGAAGAAGGGACGGGCAAGGGTAGCCATGGTGTGCTGTGTTCCGAACGCGCTGTACGACATGCCACAAAGATAGCCGGGGCATGAGCGGGTCAGGACGGAATCAATTCGGAAAGAATCCCCGTTCCACCTTGGATTCCTGTTGAAGAATCAACAATGTCCACCGCAGCACGCTGTCGAGGAAGCGCGAGCGATCCGGGCCTTGTTTGGTCAGCAGGTTGTGTTTGTGCGCTGGGGGCAAGCCCAACCACGTGGTGAGGTCCCGGATGGTGTCTGCGCGCAGTTCGGACACCTCGACGTCTCGTTGGCTGAGAATCTCTTTGATTTTGAGCACTTTGGCGAAGTGCTGGGGGGAGAGTTCGGCATCGAGCCCGATGTCCCGTTTCAACACTTGACCGGCAGGATACAATTTGGGAGAAGACACAGACGTGAAGCTGCAGGTCTCGAAGTGCCCCACGCATTCGATTAGAATGTCCTTGCGGCCTCCTGGGTGGACCTTTTTTACGTCAACCAACTTCGCCAGGGTGCCTGTGGAAGCGGTGACGTCCTCAAAATGGAAGGGGATTCCAAAGAGGTTGTCTTTTGTTCGTCCACCTGCCATGGCGTCTTCCAGCTCACCCACCAATTGGCGGTAGCGCGGCTCGAAAATGTGCAAGCCCGTTTTCTCACCTGGAAACAGGAAGACCCCAAGCGGGAAGAGGGGGAGATGAAAGGCGGACTGACCCATGCTTTAAGATAGGGCATAGAACTCACCGAAGGCCCACGCCAAACCAAGTGGAACGCCCATTTGGAAGGGTGGCCTCGAGGAGGACGGCTTTTCGCTCCTGCGCCATGGCCGCTTCTAGTCCATCGACCAGATCGCCCGTGCTCGTGACCCGTTGCCCATCGATGGCCAAAATCCGGGTGTTGGCGGGGATGTCGGCAAGGCCGAGTGGCCCTTCACCAGGTTCCACGACCAGCACACCATCGTCGGCATCCTGCAATTGGGCACCCAGCACCATGGAGATGTCGGCCGCTTCCTCGGCAGAGGCAGACACCATCTCCGTGTTGCCATCGCGGTCGCGCAGTTCGACTTCAAATCGCTGCAGCTGTCCGTCCCGCCAGATGTCGACGGTGGTGGACTGTCCTGGACGGAATTGATTGACCCGCTCCATCAAGGCGGGCAACGAAGAGGTGTTGCTGCCACCCACACTGAGTATCACATCGCCTTCCTGCAGTCCGGCTTCCTCTGCACCACTTCCCGGTGTGGTGCCGACCACCAGAACCCCTTCCACTTCAGGAAGGCCCAAGGAAGAGGCGAGGGCTTCCTCCACGGGGCGGATGTTGACGCCGAGGTAGGCACGCTGCACCCGGCCAAATTCAATCAGGTCCGCAGCCACTTTGCGGGCGAGGTTGGATGGGACAGCGAAGGCATAGCCGGCATAGCTCCCGGTCCGCGATGCGATGGCCGTATTGATGCCCATCAGCCGACCCCGGGTGTCCACGAGGGCGCCGCCACTGTTGCCCGGATTCACGGCGGCATCGGTCTGGATGAAGCTTTCCACAGGGAAGACGTCCCGCTCGTAATCCGGCCGGAGCAATTGAATGTCGCGGGCCTTGGCGGAGACGATGCCGGCAGTGACGGTGCTGGTCAGGTCGAAGGGGTTGCCCACGGCCAACACCCAGTCTCCGACCTGGACGTTGTCGCTGTTGCCCCATTCGAGCGCGGTCAGGTCGCCCGCATCGATGCGCAGTACAGCAATGTCGGTGGCCGGATCGCTGCCGATGAGTTCGGCCTTCATCGAGCGGTTGTCATTCAGGCCCACTTCGATGTCGTCCGCACCGTCGATGACGTGGTGGTTGGTGACGATGTAGCCTCCGGCGTCCAGGATGACACCACTGCCGGACCCCCGTTGGATGCCAGTTTGTGGGGTTTGGCCCCAAAATGGGGACCAGCTATTGCCGCTTTGCACGCGTTGGGCGGTGCGGATGTGAACCACGGCATCCAGCGCCACATTGGCGGCCTCGCGGAAGTCCACAGGGGTGCCAGCGGGAGCCGGGGAGGAGGGGGCACTGGGTGGGGCAGGCGGGGCCTGCATCGGCGCTGGGCCCGTTGAAGGAATGAACCGCGCCGCTTGGATGGGCGCCGGGTCTGCCACCGCCTCTTGTCGGAGGGGCAGCGCGAAGAAGGTGAGGGCCGCGCCAAAGGCGGCCGACAGGGCGGGGATGAAAAAGGTGCTTGTCTTCATGGGCATTGTCCGTGATGAATTAACAAGGACTTCCCATGGAACGTGCGCGCGAGCCTCTTAACAAACCCTACCGAGGGCCGAGATGGGTCGCCAGGCTCAGTGGGGGAGGTGTCGGCGTACGATGCCGTAGAGCAGGGTGCCGAGGAGTGCGCCGATGATGGCCACGATCACAGGGAGGTAGCCGGCGCCCAGCGTGATGAACAGCGGCCCGGGGCAAGCACCGGTGACGGCCCAGCCCATGCCGAATACCGTGCCCCCGAGGAGGTAGGATTTCCAAAGTTTGCCGTCATACCGGAAGACATCCAATGCCCGGCCACCTTCAGCTTTCCAGCCGCGGCTCCTGGCCAGCAGGTGAAACGCGGCTCCGAGCATCACAGCGCTTCCGATGACGCCGTACATGTGGAACGATTCGAAGCGGAACATCTCATAGATGCGGAACCAGCTGATCACCTCGCCCATGGTCAAGGTGATGCCAAACAAGAGTCCGAGGAGGAAAATGCGCAGCATGTCAGAGCAAGGGAAGAAGGATGGGAAGCAGGAAATGCGTGGCGGCCAGTCCGCCGATGAAGAAGCCGATCACGGCAATGAGGCTCGTCCACTGCATGGAGCTCAGACCGCTGATGGCGTGACCGCTGGTGCACCCATTGGCCCAGCGGGTGCCGAATCCGACGAACAGTCCGCCCACCAACAAGGCCAGCATGGCCACCGGGTTGGACCACGCCTCCGCACCAAACAAGGCACCGGGCGCAAAGGCGCTCCCGGCATCTTGGACGCCCATGGCCTGCAAGGCTTCAGCGGTGGAAGGGTGGATGTCCACGGGGGCATCCTGGAGCAGGAATCCCTTGGCCACAAAGCCGCCAACGAGGGTGCCGAGGACGAAGACCAAGTTCCAACGTTGGCTCTTCCAGTCAAATTGGAAGTAGTCCGACAGTTTGTCGGCGCCGCCAATGGCGCACATGGTCCGCAGGTTGGAGCTGATGCCGAAGCGCTTTCCGATGAGGAGCAACGCGGCCATCGTGAGGGTGATCATGGGCCCGGTGATGTACCAGGGCCAGGGTTGAAGATCAAACATGGAGAGGGTCAAGAGAGACCGATTTCTTTGAGGCGGTGGTTGAGGAAGGCCTCTGCCGTCCAGCACGGGTGGGCTTCCCGGTCGCCCATGACGGGATCGAGCGGCATGGAGCCCTGCGGATGCAGGAAGAAGGGGAGGCTGAACCGCGACTTGGAGCGTCCTTCGCCTTCTGGCAGAACGACGCGGTGTGTGGTGGAACGGAGCACACCGCCGGTGAAGTTCTGCAGCATGTCACCGACGTTGACAGTCAGGTGTTGGCTGTGGGCCCGGACCGGAATCCAGTCGCCGTCCATGTCCAACACCTCCAATCCATCGGCCGAGCTGCCCACCAGGAGGGTGATCAAATTGATGTCCTCATGGCTTCCTGCCCGAGGTGCATCCGCAGGTGCGTCTGGAGCCGGGGGATAATGGAGGACCCTGAGGATGCTGTTTCCGCCCTGGACTTGTTCCGTGAAATGGTCTTCGGGAAGGTCCAGTCCCATGGCCACGGCCTTGAGCAATTCAATGGCCAACGCTTCGAGATCGGCGTACAGCTGCTGGCCACCCTTCGTGAATTCCGGAACCGCCGCACAGTCGGGCTGGGTGTAATGCGTCTGGGCGAAGTGGTAAAACTCCTTCAAATCGGCGCGCGCCTCGTCCTTGGCGTGCTCCTGTCCAAAGGGGGTATAGCCGAAGTTGCCGCCGACGCCCGGGATCTGGCTGGCCATCTTTTGTTCAACGGGCAGGCCGAAGAAAGACGCTGCCGATTGGTACGTCTGCTGAATCAGGTCGGCATCCAAGCCATGGCCTTCCAGTGTGACGAAACCGTACCGAGAGAACGCGTCGCGCAAGTCTTGGGCGAAGGCGGTTCGCGCGGCATCATCTCCTTGGAGGAAACGGCCTGCATCCAAAAGGGGAATGGCCTTGGGCATGAGGGCGAAAATACGGGCCAGCTTGCTCCGATTCAACGGGTTCCCGCCAAGTCTTTCAGTACGGTAACCAAGGTTGCAGTGGCCGCTTCCCATCCGAAGTGTTCCAGCACGTTCAGCCGGCCTTGTCGTCCCATGGTCGTTCTGTGGGTCGAATCGGACAGGAGGGCGTGGATGTGATGGGCGAATTCCGAAGGGGTGTCCGCAGGGACGATGGTGTCGCCCATGTCCACATCGATGGCGGACAACGCGCGGGGCGTGGTGATGCAGGCGCGCTCGAGTGCCAGGGCTTCGAGCAGTTTGTTTTGCAATCCAGTATTGACCAGCATGGGGGCCACGAAAATGGGGGCTGCCATGTAGGCTGAGCGGATGTCGGGGACGTCGCGGACGACCGTCACGCTGTCCGATGCGAGTGCAAGCACCGACGCGTTGGGCTGTGCGCCACAAATCAGGATCTGGAGTCGCCGGCCTGTCAGCTTGTGAAATGCAGGTCCGATCTCTTGCACAAGGTACCGGGCCGCAACGATGTTGGGGGCATATCCCAAGTTGCCGCAGAATGCGACGTCGTGGGCGTCAGGATCTCCAGGCAAGGCAGGGATGTTCGCTTCGGGATCGAAGTATGCCGTATCCACGCCGTTGGGCACGATGTGCACGTCCTGTCGATCCGGGTGGGGGAGCAAATCGCGGTCCTGCCCACTGATGATGGTACAGGCATCGAAATAGTGGTGGACACGGTGCTCGTAGCGGAGCAGGCGACGGCCTTCCTCGAGGAGCAAAGGGCGCTTCCACCATGGAGCGCGCTCCGCCTCACGTTCTGCACCTGCATGCAGGGTGTCCATGATGTCGAGAACGTGGGGGAGGGCATCGAAATCCTTGACGTATTCCGCCGTCCGAACCATCTGGGCGAGGAGGACATCGGGGGCTTGAGCGAGGATGTTGGCCCGCATGCCGCGGACATGCCGGCGCTCGGTGAACAGCAAGACCTGAAAGGGACGGCGCGAAAAGAAGGCCCAACCCATTCTGAACAGGGCCTTGATGGGGTTCAGCCTGTACAGGTGGATGGTGTCGCAGCGGCCCTCGAGTTGGCCAAGTTCAGCGGCCCCCACCTTTCCGAAGGTGAGGCAGTGAAGGTCGATGTCGAAGTGGCGGTGCAGGACGTCAAGCTGGTGGTAGATCCGCAATCGGTCCCCCTTGTTCAGAGGGTATGGAAACCGCGGCGTCACCACCGCCAGCCTGGCACGCTGCGGATCAACGCTGGACATGCTGTGCGTAGAACTGAATGAGCCGTTCTGCGATGCCCTGCCGGTCAAATCGGGCTTCGACTTCCTTGCGCCCACACGCGGCCATCTCAGTCAGTCGCTCCGGGTGATCCAGCAATTCGGACAGGGCTTCAGCGAATGCAGCGGGTTCCGCATGCACGAGACACCCTTTGCCTTCCATGTCGAGGCCATGAACGCCTTTGTTGGTCGTGGCCACGGGAATGCCCTGTGCCATGGCGTCCACAATCTTGACCCGGATCCCGGCACCGCGCAGCAACGGCACCACCAACAGGTCCATTTCATGGGAAAACGCGTGGGCGTCGGGCACTTCTCCATGGTTGAACACCCCGGCCACTTCTGCGTGATCTTTCGGGTCCAGCCCTTTTCCAGCGATGTGAAATTCTGCCTTGGGGTGGGCCTTGTGAAGCTGTGGCCAAACCTCTCGGATGAACCACTGGATGCCTTCGCGGTTCGGACCCCAGTCCATGGCACCGAGGTGGAACAACTTGAGAGCGGTTGGCTCGGGCACGATGGGGGGAGCAGGGCGGGTGGACAGGTCGATGCCAAAGCCCGCCACGTGGATGTCTCCGTCAAATCCCCACTCGCGATAGCCCTGGGCTTCCTTTTCGGAGATGGAGACGATGACGTCGATGTCCTTGAGAATGTCCTTTTCGTAACGCTCCAACGTTTTGCTCAAGTGGCGAAGGGCCAACCTGGCCAATGGGTTGCGGCTGGATTTCCAACGTTGCTCCCAGATCTGGTACTCGTGGTTGTGGCTGCGCAGGGAGATGAGGGCATTCGGCGCGTATCGGCGGATGGTATCGATGTAGGGCGTGGTGTACAGGCTCTCGAGGTGGACCACGTCGTATCGCCTTCTGGACAGCGCCCTTTTCAGCACCATCGCATAGTGGTGCGCATAGAACCGGGAGATGTTGTACGAATCCCGGTTGAGGATGGAGATGTACGCATCACGGGGGTCAAATCCGGTCTCGATGTCGACCGCTTCGAGGTGCGTGGCATCGAGGTAGGCATCTGAGAGGTCGTCCAGGCGAATGGGGTGTTTCCGGGTGGAGGCAGTCAACACTTTCACCTCAGCCCCATTCTCCAACAGCCCTTGGGTGATGGCATCCATGGCCAGGCATCCGCCATCCATGGCAGGGAGGGGGGGCTTGTGGCAGAGTTGGAGAACGCGCATTCCTCTGGGCGAAAGTTACCGGCTGGCCTTCGTCTTGGAAAAGGGGCGCCATGTGCGCTCTCGAGCAGCCCTCCATTGGAGCAGGGCCGCTGCAGGCACCATGACGAGGGTTCCCATCCACATGCCCCACGCCGGGGAAAGGGCGCCGCTCCGCACCATGCGCTCTCCCATGATGGTGATGACGTAGTACGCGACGAACAACAGGATGGCCAGCACCGTCGGAAGGCCGAGGCCACCTTTTCGGATGATGGCACCCAGCGGGGCGCCGATGAGGAACAACAGGACGCAGGCCACGCTCAGAAAGAGTTTCCGATGCCATTCGATCGCATGTCGATCGGACAAGGTTCGTTTGGATTGGCGCTCGTCAATTTGGTTTCGCGCGGTCTGGGCGGTGTTTCGCAGCATGTCCCTTGCGGCATCGAAGACCCGGCGCTCTGCAGAAGGCCCCAGTCGGGCAAGCCAGTCAGCGTGGGCTGTGGTGGTGTCCGAGGAGAAGACGTCGCCGCGGTCCAGGGTGATGCGGTTCAAACTGCGCGCTCCGAAATCCTGCATGGCCACAGCGGCTTGGTTGCGCTGGTCTTCGAGGGAGTCAATGGCCAAGGTCAATTGTCCCAGGCTCATCATTTCATACGCCCGCTTGAAGAGGGCCTCGTCCGCCTTGGCGAAATCGAGGCTGCTCAGGTCGATGCGAATGCGCTGGCGCTCAAATTGGGTTTGCAAATGGGGAAAGGTTCGGTCCCGTTGCCGCACACCAGGCTCTTGTCGGTCCTCATAGCTGATTCCATTGGACAGGTCGAGGTGGAGAAACCGGCCCGTTCGGGACGTCTTCATGGTCCCTTCCTCGGCTCGAATCACCAGGCCAGCTCCTTCGCGCCCCCCACCGTGGTGGTGGATGAGCACATCCTGAAGGCTTCCCGTTTCCTGGTCGACCTCGGCCGCCCGAATGGCATAGCCGTCGATCCCGTTGTAGAACACCCCATCCTCCAGATTGAGTGTGGGCTTCTTTCGGGTGACGCTGTAGAGCAGGGTCCGAAACTTGAGGTTGGCCACGGGCCAGGCGTAGTTCGCAAACGTCAAGGCCCCGAACGCCACGATCACCATGGTGACCAGCAACGGGGTGAAGATGCGCCGCAGGGACATCCCCGACGACTTCAACGCGGTGAGCTCTTCATGCTCGGCCAAACTGCCGAGGGTCATGATGCTGCTCATGAGGATGGCGAGGGGCAAGGCGAGGTTGACCAGCCTGGCCGACGCGTAAAGCAAGAGCTCCAAGACCACGTGTACAGCCAGCCCTTTGCCGATGAGCTCGTCCGCATACACCCACAGGAATTGCATGTCCAAGAAGAACAGGGCCACCAGGAAGGTGATGACGAAGGGTCCGATGAAGGACCGAAGCAACAATCGCGTGGTGCGGTTCAATGTGCGGCAATTGATGGAGCAGTGCCCCGGGGCAAACGGCTCTTGCGGTGCAAGATTGCCTATTTTTCGCGCTCGAACGCCGCACGAGGCACAACGATTCCCACACCATGCAACGCAAGCATTTCCGATTCCTGCTCCTGATCATTCCCGTCGCCATCCTCGCTGGATGTGCTGCACCGACCGCCGACTTTGGCGAAGACGGACAACCCGCTCCGGCCACGGCGTCCACGTCAGGGGAGGCCGATGCCGATGGGTTCGTCTGGAAGACCGAGCAATTCGCTGACCTCAAGATGATCCGTTACCAGGTCCCCGGTTGGGAGAAGCTGTCCGACGATCAGAAGAAATTGGCGTACTGCTTGACGCAGGCTGGACTGAGCGGCCGTGACATCATGTACGACCAGAACAACCGGTACAACCTCCGGATCCGGGACATGATTGACACTGCCCACGAGAATTTCGCGGGCGACCGCAGCACTTTGGGGTGGCAGCGCTTCCACACCTTCGCCAAGCGGGTGTGGTTTTCCAATGGCATCCACCACCACTATTCCAATGCCAAGATCACCCCGGAGTGCAGCCGCAGCTACTTCGAGCACGTCGTGACCGAAAGCGGCATGGCCATGGAAGCGGACCTCACGGAGGCGTTGGATGCGCTCTATGACCCGACTCGTGAAATGAAGAAGGTGGAGCTCGACGCCACCAAAGGACTGGTGGAAGCCAGTGCGGTCAATTTCTATGGTCCCGATGTGACCACGGCCGAAGCCCAGGCGTACTTCGACGCTTACGATCTCGACCGGAGCAAGCCGGTCGAAAAGGGCCTCAACAGCCGCCTGGTCAAGGCAGAAGACGGATCCGTCGAGGAGCAGACGTACAAAGTGGGTGGCCTGTACGGCGAGGCCTTGGAGCAAGTGTGTTACTGGTTGGAGAAGGCCCAGGACTACGCGGAGAACGACAAGCAGGCGGCTGCCTTGCGCCATTTGGTGGACTACTACCGGACGGGTGACCTCGAGAAGTGGAGCCTGTACAACATCAATTGGGTCAAGGACACCGAGGGCGACATCGACTACATCAATGGATTCGTGGAGGTCTACAACGACCCGCTGGGCTACACCGGCAGCTACGAAACCGTGGTGCAGATCAAAGACTTTGAGGCGTCCGAGCGCATGGCGGTCATGATGGACAACGCCCAATGGTTCGAGGACCACATGCCGTTCATGGAAGAGCACAAGAAGAAGGAAGTCGTGGGCATCACCTACAACGTGGTCAACGTCGTGGGCGAGGCTGGCGATGCGTCCCCGAGCACCCCCATCGGTGTCAACCTGCCCAACGCCAACTGGATCCGCACCTTGCACGGTTCGAAGAGCGTGAGCTTGGGCAACATCATTGACGCGTATGACAATGCTGGCGGCGGCGGCCTCACGGATGAGTTTGCGTTTGACGACCAGGAGAAGGCCCGCGCCAAGGCGCACGGCACGTTGGCGGGCAAGATCCACACCGCCTTCCACGAGGTGATCGGCCATGCCAGCGGTCAGTTGGAGCCGGGGGTCCTGGAGCCTGCCAGCACCATCAAGGAGTACGCGAGCACCCTGGAGGAGGGCCGCGCAGACCTGGTGGCCTTGTACTTCATGCTGGACGAGAAGCTCATTGAACTGGGCCTGGTCAAGACGCTGGAGACGGGGCGCTGCGAATACGACAGCTACATCCGCAACGGCATGATGATGCAATTGCGCCGCCTCGAGTTGGGAGATGACATCGAGGAAGCCCACATGCGCAACCGTGCATGGGTGAGCCACTGGGTGGTGGAACGCGCTGCAGAAGACGGCAGCATCCGCGAGATCAACCAAGACGGCAAGACCTATTACAACATCGAGGATTACGACCGCGTCCGCGCGCTGTTCGGTGAGTTGCTCCGCGAGGTGCAGCGCATCAAGTCTCAAGGAGACTACGAGGCCGCCAAGGCCCTCGTGGAAGGCTACGGTGTCAAAGTGGATCAAGACATTCACAAACAAGTTCTCGCGCGGGCCGAAGCGCTCGGCATTGCGCCATACGGCGGGTTCATCAACCCGAAGTTGGTGGCCGAGATGAACGAAGCAGGTGAGGTGGTCTCCGTGGCGCTGAGCTACCCTGACGATTTCACCTCTCAGATGCTGGGCTACGGCCGGGATTACGGCTTCTTGCCACGGGTCAACTGATGGCAGAGCAAGACCATTCGGACGGGGATTTGCGGTCGCGCAAGCTGGCCTTGATCCAATCCATTCTGGGACTGGAGCATGTCGGGGATGTGCAGGCGCTGGAGTCTGCGGTCCATGATGTGGAAGAAGCGGTGCGGGCGCGCCAGCTGGTCATCGGCTATCGGCCTTCGGGCACGCCGGTGCTCAAGCAACGGTTTCTCGATCGCTTGCGTCACACCTTACACGACATCCAGCATGATGAATACACCACCCTGCACGCCTTCGAGCAACGCGCTTCAGACTGGTAAGCACCGCAAGCTGGCCGCCTGGATTGGATGCATGCTGGCCCTGACCACTGTGTATGCCCAAGTGCCCTGTGAGGATGGCTTGGCCGGTCAGTACCCATGCTTGGGCATGGATCTGATGTGCGTCCGTTCCTTCGAGGAAACCGGGGGCAATGCACCGGGCAACGGCAACGACTGTTGGGGGTGGTCTTCAGAAGGGCGTGAATTCGCCCTGTTCGGACGGAGCGACGGCATGTCCATCATTGAAGTGACGGACCCGGTCAATCCGGTGGTGGTGGCCGATGTGCCGACGGCCACAGTGCCCAGCCTTTGGCGCGACATCAAGGTCATCGACGACATGGCCTACATCGTGAGTGAGGCGGGTGGACATGGTCTTCAAATCATCGATTTGTCCATCGTGCCCGACCTCGTGCCTGGGGGTGCCTTGGCCAACACCGCCTACTACACGGGGTTTGGCAATGCGCACAACGTGGTGGCCAACCCGGAGACGGGTTTCGTCTATGGCGTGGGGACCGACACCTTTTCGGGAGGACTGCACATTGTGGACGTCAATGATCCCTTGAATCCAACCGCGGTCGGGTCCTGGGACGAGAGTTACATCCACGACGCTCAGGCGGTGGTGTACAATGGCCCGGACATGGACCATGCGGGGCGGGAGATCGTCTTCGCTTTCTGTGGGTATGGCGGATTCCGCATCATCGATGTGGAAGACAAGGAAGACTGTCAAACCCTTTCATCCCTTCAGGATTCCTCCTGGGTGTATGTTCACCAAGGGTGGCTCTCGGAAGATCAACGGTTCGTTTTCATGAACGATGAAATCGATGAGGTCACTGGCGTGGCGGAGGTCACCCGTACCTGGGTGATGGACGTGCAAGACCTCGACAACCCCTTCATCGTCGGGTTTCATGAGGGCAGTCTCGGCGTGACGGACCACAACCTGTACACGCTGAACAACAAGGTCTATGCGGCCAATTACTACGCTGGGCTTCAGGTACTCGACATCGTGGATCCGGCCACGGCGACCCTGGAGATGACGGCTTTCTTTGACACCAACCCATTCTCGGACCAGGTTGGGACCTCCGGCGGAGCCTGGAGCGTGTATCCCTACTTCGACAGTGGCAACATCGCCATCAGTACACAGAGCCACTTCTTCATGGTGCGTCCCTCTTCTGAGAGCAACTCCCTGATGGAAGAGGAGGTGCCCTTCTTGGCCGTCCATGCTCGGGCCGGACAGCTGTCGATTCGATCGGGTTTGGTGGAAACGGCCAGCGTATTCGACGTGTCCGGGCGTTGCATAGCGGAATGGCCCTTGGCGGCCTCGGGCTGGTCCACTTTCCGGACGGAGGGGTGGCCTTCGGGCACCTACGTGGTGCGCACCGCATCGGGCAGGACGGCCCGGTTCATTCAACCCTGATCCGTCCTCCAGTTTCGTCCTTCAGTCGCTCTCGTCACGGGCCTCTGTCGATGTCGGCACCGTCCTCAGTGCGGATTCGATGAGCACGGGCAGCCGCTGCAGGGACTGTCCGGTTTCCAACCGTCCCTCGTGGGCGATGGAGAGTCCGCCGGTTTCCTCACTGATGACCACGACAACCGCGTCGGTCTGTTCTGAAATGCCCACGGCGGCCCGGTGCCGCGTTCCGCATTGGGCGGGCAGGTCCAAACGGCCGGAAACAGGCAGGATGCCACCGGCCCATCGAATGCGTTGGGCATCCAGGCACATCGCACCATCGTGCAGTGGACTGGACTTCTCGAACAGGGCGACGACGAGGGCTGCGGAGGTCACGGCGTCAACCTGTTTCCACCCGGTGGCCACGGTGCCGGGGTCGGCATCCTTGGGGATCACCACCAACGCGCCAAGCTTTCGGCGACGACACTCTTCCAACCCTGATTGAAGCTCGGACCAGGCTGCCTCGGCTGGCGTGCCTTGGGCATCGCGCCCCATCCACTTTTGGAGCCAGCGAGGAGCGTGTTGGACCCATTGCCGGTTGCCGATCAACAGCAGAAACTGGCGCAGTTCCTGTTGGAACACGATGAGCAACGCGATGACACCGACACCAATGAATTGTCCCAGGATCTCCGCGAGCATGCGCATTTGCAGGGCATCCACAATCTGGTAAACCAAGTAAATGGCGAGGACCCCAAGGAAAATGCGGATGGCAGCGGTCCCCCGCGTCAAGCGATACAGCTGGTAGAGAATGAACGCCACCGCCAGGATGTCCAGCAATTGCCAGACGCCAAGGGGGAGGGCGGGTTGTTCAATCATCTCTGCCGTCGGTTTTCCGACCGTGAAGGTATTGGTGAAGGCGCACGCATTCTACTGCTTCCCGCACATCGTGCACGCGCAGGATGTCGGCGCCCCGCTCCAAGGCCCAAGCGTGCAGTGCAGTGGTGCCGTTGAGGGCGTCGGAAGGGGAGGTGTCCAGCGCTTTATAAATCATGGATTTGCGGCTCACCCCAACCAGCAGGGGGCACCCAAGGGCCTTCAATTCAGGCAAGCCGGACAGCAAAGCGTAATTGTGAGCGAGGGTCTTGCCGAATCCGAATCCCGGGTCGAGGGCGATGTGTGGAATGCCAGCGGCGCGCAGCGCACCCAAACGCACGGCCAAGTGGTCGCGGACTTCGGCCACGACATCGGTGTATTGCGGGCGGACTTGCATGGTGTCCGGGGTGCCTTGCATGTGCATGGCGATGTAAGGTGCGCCGACTTCCGCGACGGTCCCCACCATGTCGGGGTCCAGCGTCCCGGCTGAAATGTCGTTGATCCAGTGTGCACCGGCTACAATAGCGCCGCGGGCCACGGAAGCGTGGAAAGTGTCAATGCTGATTGGCGTGTTCGGTACCTGAACCAGGAGGCCTTCGATCACCGGGGCGATCCGCTCCCATTCGGCATCTGCTCCAATTCTCTCTGCTCCAGGACGCGAGCTTTGTCCGCCGAGGTCCAACACATCGGCACCGGCAGCGACCATGTCTGCTCCAGCCTGAACGGCTGCTGATCCTTGCGCCCGGCTGTCCGCATGGAAGGAGTCTGGCGTGGCATTGAGGATGCCCATCACGG
>CALBSW010000145.1 GCA_937967465.1 uncultured Flavobacteriales bacterium | reverse complement strand
CAGTTCGGCACACCGGTCAACCGGACGTCATCGAAATAGGCCACCTCGCCATTGGCGTTGTTGCGGGCGACCACACGGAGCCGAAGGATGTTCGCATTCGGAAGAGAGACCGGGGCGAGCTGCTGGGTCCCGAAATCGTTGGAGTAGGTCGCGAGCACTTGGATGTCACTGCCGAAGACATTGGGGTCGAGAATGGCTTCGAATCGGATGAAGTCCGTGTTCTCCCAGTTTCCGGTTTCCGCCACGTTGATCGAAGCCTGGAGGTCGGTGTAGCCCGAAACGTCGATTTCCCGCGACGTCCACGTGCAGTCGAAGTCGAGGTCCTTGCCGGCGAAGGCCGTGTCCCCATTGAGCGTGGAGGTATAGAAATAGTCCGTCTGACCGCCAAAGGTGATGAACCACTCTGGGTCGCCCGTCGCGTTGTTGGTGTTGCCGTTGTAGCCGTAGCCGAGGTTGGAATAGCCACCAAAGGTCTCCTCCCAGATGGTGGTGGGACCGCTGCCCTGGCATCCGAAGCCTGGCGCGGCGCAGTCGGTGTAGACGTCACCGAGCGTGAGGGCGTCGCCGTCGTCGCACGGGGCGCCGAGGAGCACGCAGCTGCCGTCGTCGGACGTGGCGGCGGGATCGAAGTTGCACGCCTCCGCATTGGTGCAGCCCGCAATGGCTTCCGTAAAGTACCAGGCCCGGAACACCAGGCTCGGGTCGTCGACGTAGGGATTGCGGTTGCCCTGCGCCGTTTCGATGCGGTCGTTGCGCTGGACTTCAAAGTCGCTCACGGGGTCGTTGAGGTGCCAGTCGTAGAGCGTCTGGGGGTCGCACACGCCCGACAGATCGCCGGCCTGCGTGGGGTACATGGTGTAGAAATAGTACACCGCCCGGGCGATGTCCCCCTTTTGGGATTCGCGGGGTTCCCACACGCCACCTGAGCGCTCGCTGAAGTCGTCGGGGTTGGCGGGAATGGTGCCGGTACTGAAATAATTGCCCTGTGCATCCACCCCATACCACTGGGCTTCCGCATCGTTCACCTCACCGTAGGGGTTGTTGGAGCGGGCAGAATTGGGGCTGCCGTGAGAAGGGCGGAGGCTCCAGATGTCGGACCGCATGGGGGACACGCTGCCGTAATAGCTCTGGGGCACGAGGTGCTCGGCGTTGATGGGGTCGGGGAACGTGACGAATTCAGACGTTTGTTCGAATCCGGTGTAGACACAGGCGATGTTGCCGTCCACCTCGTCGACGGAGCCGTACATCTGCTCCCGGGCGGCATTGTAGCCGAGGTCCGTGTGGAGCCCGTCGTACCAGTTCTGCTTGAGCCATGTGCGCAGTGGCGCATTGTTGAGGTCGGCCGGTGGGGCAGGGGGTCCCGTCTCGAGGTTGGCCCGGAGGATGAACAGGCCTTCTTCGATGTGGCTGACGATGAGGTTGCCGGAGGCGAAGAAGGGATAGACACTCCAGGCGCCATTGAACTGGGCAGAGTTGGAGGCGGGGTAGACGTCGAAGTGGGCGACTTCGGTGAGGCTTCCGGACGCTACGTCGGCCAGATCGAGGATGCGCAGGCCAGCGCGGTAGTTGGCCTGGTAGCAGTATCCCTCGTGGTTGTAGAGGTTGTGGTCGATCGCGGGCGTGGAGCCGATGTGCGTGCCGATGAGGACAGGGGCATCGAGGTCGAGGCAATCAAAGATGTAGGTCCGCGTGTTGACGCTGCCCTCGTCGTTTTCGTCGTTGACGAGGAGGTAGCGTTGGTCCTCCGTCAGCCAACCCTGGTGGGTGTAGGCGGAACCGGAGTAGCCCGTGTTGCTGAGCAGGATGGGGTCTCCGGCATCCGTGACATCCACCACGGCGACCGAGTTCTCGTTGAAGCCGAAGGCGATTTCCTTGCCCACGTGCTGGGCATCGGGGCCGTTGTAGACCACAATCTGGGCATCGTGGGTGTATCCGTCCTCGGCGAAACTGCCGATGAGCGTCGGCGCCGTCGGGGTGCTGATGTCGAGGATGTGCAGTCCGCCACTGAAGGTGTTGCTCCCCACGGCATAGGCCCGGGAGGTGGCCTCGTTGATGGCGATGTTGTGGCAGTTTCCGAACCCGGCGTAGTGCGCGTCTTCCGTGAAGGTGACCGGCGGGTTGGTCACGTCGCGCAAGCGGGTGAGGTCGAACACTTGGAGCCCGTGACCAGTGGCCTCGGAAACGATGTAAGCATGGTTGGCGTGGACCTTGACGTCGCGCCACAGGGAGGAAGTCGTGTGGGTGGGCAGGGTGCCGATCACGGCCGGAGCCGTGGGGTCACTCACATCCACAAAGGCCGTGCCGCCCGCCATGCCGACGATGGCATATTCCTTGTTGTCCAACGCGTCCGTCCAGCCCCAGAGGTCCTCGGCATCTCCCCCTCCCATGGAGGAGGAGGGGACGAATCCCATCAGGTCCACCTGGTCGCAGGGGTACCCGGCAGCAAATCCGTTTTCACACGGTGTCTGAGCCCAGAGGGTACAGGCACTGAACACCAGGCCCAACAGGGCGCTCCATCGCATGGTCGTCATCGCTTGGTCCGATTCAGGATCACTCGAAGCAAGTCACACTGAACGCGCTGAGCACGGTCAGAATGTCCGACACACCGACCACGTCGTCGCCATCGATGTCGCCGTTGCAGGTCGGTCCTGTGCATCCGAAGTAGGACAGCAAAATCAGGATGTCATCCACTGCGACGATGCCATCACCATTGACGTCTTCCGGACAGTTGTTCGGGAACACCAGCGTCAGCCCGGTGGCCTGAGGGTTGGTGCCGTCGGCTGCACGGTATTGCAGGTTGCAATTCAGGGTCACGATGCCATCCGTGGTGAACTGACCAATCAGAACGCGGCCATCGGTGTCAGGGAAGGCCAGCGGTTCCGTGTCCGGGAAGACGAACCAGTTGCCGCCCGCCGTCGCATCGGAAGTCAAGGCGCCTCCAGATTCGAAGCTGCCGAAGTCCAATCCAGCGGATTGCACGCCTTCTCCTGAGTTGTCCTCCGCACCAATGGTCACGAAGCTGTCCCACTCGAGGTCGGGGAAGGATTCGAGCAGCAGTGGGTTGAGGCCTTCGGCCGTCGGTCCGCCGAGCGCACTTTGGACAAAGCTCGTGGTCGTGGAGATCGACAGCGGGCTGGCTGCCGTTCCGTAAATCGAAACCAGTTGGTCGTTCGGGTTGCTGAATTGGGCGTAGACCCGGAACGTGTGGATGCCCGGACCGGCACTGTTGAGCTCGAACGTTTCGAAAATCAGGCCGTCGAAGGAGGCCGGGAGGTAGGTGCAGCTTCCATCGTTGTCCGTGGCCAGCGGGTCGTAGTTCTCCGCGAGCGGATCGTCACAGCCGGGCACCTCGTCGGTGTCGCACACGCCGTCGCCGTCGAGGTCGGACGTGCAGTCACCACCACAGACACCGGCGGCATCGAGCTGGTTGCCGTTGCAGTCGCAGTCGCCAACCGGGATGTTGGAGCATCCGCAATCGAAGATCGCGCCGGGTCCGTTGCAGACCCCACAAGCGTCCAACGTGCCCACACAAGGGTCGACGTCGTCACAAATGCCGTCTCCATCCACGTCTGCCGC
>CALBSW010000144.1 GCA_937967465.1 uncultured Flavobacteriales bacterium | reverse complement strand
TTGCCCATCTTGACGTCCTCCTACATCGCGGAGGTCACCCTCGATGGAGCGCCTGTGGTCGGCATGACCGTGTTCGCCGTCGTGGATGGCGTCACGGTGGGCGTGGATGAGGCCTTTGAATTCGAGGGGGGGAGTTGGGTCAGCATGTCCCTGTATGTCCTCTCTGGAGATGAGGTGGAATTCTTCCTGTTCGATGAGGTGACCTGCACCGTGTATGACGACGACTTGGGGATTTCCGTGACGGAGACCGGGGGCGATCTGAGTACATTCTTCGACCCCGATTCACTGCCCTTCACGGGCGCTGTCATTCCGGGTTGCACCGATGAACTCGCCTGCAACTTCGACCCTGAGGCGGCCTTCGACGATGGCGGGTGTGAGTACCCGTTGGACCTCTACGGCGTGGATTACGTGGATTGCACCGGGGGTTGTCTGAACGACATGGATGGCGACGGCATCTGCGATGAAGCGGAAGTGCTGGGATGCGTGGACGAATTGGCCTGCAATTACAACCCCGCCGCCACCGAAGCCGATGCATCCTGTGAGTACCCGCTGGACCTCTACGGCGTGGATTACGTCGATTGCGCAGGGGACTGTCTGCAGGATGCCGATGGGGATGGGGTATGCGACGAGGCTGAAGTCCTCGGGTGCACCGATTCCGCCGCGTGCAACTTCGACGAGGCCGCCACCGAAGACGATGCGAGCTGTGCCTTTCTGTTCGCGGAATCCATCACGGGCAACGCGTCGGTGACGGAAGGGGACAGCCAATTGTACACCGCTTCGCCGTCAGACCCCGCCAACACCTATACATGGGCGGTGAGCGGCGGAAGCATTGTCAGCGGCCAGGGTACGGCCATCGTGACCATCGATTGGACGACCGAGGGCGTCCATGCGGTGCAGGTGGTGGAGACCAACCCCGTGTGCAATGGTGCCTTGCTGGAGCTGGAGGTCACGGTATCCCCCGTCATTTCCGTGGAGGAGCAAGCGTGGTTGACCTGGACGCCCGTGCCCAATCCCGCAAGTGGTTGGATTCGGGTGGAAGGACTGCCCACTGGAGCCGGCATTGCACTTCGCCTCCATCACATGGATGGCCGCCTCATTGCGGAGTGGCCTTCCGTGGCCCTTGGCGAGCGGCTCTCGCTCGATGGGATTGCCCCGGGTTGGTATGCGTTGGAGGCCCTGTGGGGAGACCGGCGGTCAGTGCGGCCTTTGCTTCGGGAATGACGGTTGGGTAGGGCGTATTTTCGCACCGTGGAGAACCTGAACGTGATCTTGGGGCGAGCGACCCTGTGGGGCGCATTGGCCGTCTTTTTCGCAGGCCCGACTTGGGCCCAGACCGACATTCCGCCGTTCGGGCCGGCCTTCGTGCAGGACGAATTGGCCACGCTGTCCATCACGATGGATCCGGACAGTGTCGATGCGATGCTTTTTGGCGATGTGGACTACGCGGCCAACAATCCGTTTCCTGCAACGGTGCATTACCACAGCTCGACCGTGGACACCATCATCCCCAACGTGGGGGTGCGGCTTCGGGGCAATACCTCGTTGTTTTCTCCCAAGAAGAGCTTCAAGGTGGACCTCAATGCCTTCGTCCCCGGCCAGAAGTACGCTGACCTCGAGAAACTGAACGTCAACGCCAACCAGAATGACCCATCCTTGCTCCGAGCGGGCTTGAGTTGGAACATCTTGCGCAGAATGGGGCTTGCAGGCTCCCGGACGAGCCACGTGAAAGTGGAGCTCAACGGCGAATACATGGGGGCCTACCTCAACACCGAGCACTTCGATGAGGAATTCGTGGAGGAGTATTACGACCAGGATGACGGCAACTTCTACAAGTGCCTCTGGCCCGCCACACTGGAGTACATCAGCCAGACACCGGACGACTACAAGTTCGAGGTGAATGGGCGCCGCGCCTATGAGCTGAAGACCAACAAGGTCGCCGACGACTACACCGACATCGCCGAGTTCATCAACGTGCTCAACAACACGCCGGACGCCGATTTTCAGTGCGCGCTCGAGGAGGTGTTCAACGTGGCCGATTTCCTCAAGGTCCAAGCCTTGGATGTGGTCAGTGGCAACTGGGATGGCTACGCTGGCAACAAGAACAATTTCTACCTCTACCACAATCCGCAGACGGGCCTGTTCGAGTACATCTCCTATGACCTCGACAACACGTGGGGCATCGATTGGCTCAATCAGGACTGGGAGACCCGCGACCCTTACACGTGGTCGACGGAGTACCGGCCGCTCTACGACCGGCTGATGGCGGTGCCCGAATACCGGGATTGGTACACCTACTACCTCCGCAGGATGATCAACGAGTGGGCGCACCCGGACAGCGTGGAGGCCTACCTCGCTCCCCGGCATGCCCTGCTCGACCCCGCCATCCAGAGCGATGGGTACTACCCGCTGTCCTTTGGATTCACCTACGAGAATTTCCAGCAGTCGTTGAATCAAGCATCAGGTGGACATGTGGAGTTTGGCATCCTGCCTTGGCTCGACACCCGCTTGGCCGCTCTGGAAGGGCAGTTGGACCCGGAGGTTCCGGTTCTCGTCGTACACGAAGTGGAGGACAATGCGCCGGTCTTGGATTCGCTCCGCGTCCGCACGATTGTGGACGCCGGCACGGACGATGTGGAGGTGGTCTGTTGGGTGGATCCCGGCAGTGGAGCCGTGCCCTTCGACATGTTCGACGATGGGGAGCACGGCGACCGGCAGCCCGGGGACGGAACATGGGGCGTGAAGGTGCCCGTCCAGTGGAATTGGACCACCGTGACGTACCACGTTCAAGTCACAAGCTCCGCGGGATTGGAGCGGTGGATTCCCTGCGCGCCCGAGCTTGTGACGGTCGGAACGTCGCCATCTGAATTGGTCATCAATGAGTTGATGAGTTCCAACGCCAACAATGTCTCCGATGCCTTCGGCGAATTCGACGATTGGGTGGAGCTCTTCAACGCCGGTTCCACCCCGGTGGGCCTCGGTGGAAAGTACCTGACGGACAACCTCAACGATCCCGACAAATACGCTTTGCCGGAAGGCACCCTCGCCGCCGGGGATTGGGCGTTCTACTGGCTCGACAACGACCCCGAGCAAGGTCCCTTGCACGCGCCGTTCACCTTGTCAGGCTCGGGTGAGGAGATTGCCCTGTTGGAATGGAACGAAGCCGGAGGGTTCT
The DNA here is from genome assembly GCA_937967465.1 of uncultured Flavobacteriales bacterium. Classification (GTDB taxonomy): domain Bacteria; phylum Bacteroidota; class Bacteroidia; order Flavobacteriales_D; family Sanyastnellaceae; genus UBA8752. The sequence goes on along the minus strand of CALBSW010000144.1, from coordinate 43,567 downwards.
GGGTCATCCTGGACTTCTTCGCCTTTGGTGCATCCGAACAGGACGCATCGCTGGGTCGGTATCCGGATGGAGCGGACTATTGGGTGTGGTTTGCCACCCCGACGGCGGATGCGACCAACAATTACGCGATTATCCTGGGCGAGGACGATGTGCTGTCGCCCGGGCAGCGCCAAGTCGCTCCGAACCCCACGGCGGACTGGATTCGGTGGACAGGCAATCGGGTCTCCGGCCGACTCCTGGATGCGGCAGGCCGCGAAGTGTTGCGCTTTCCCGCCAGCCGTGGGTTGTCCCTCCTGGGTCAGCCCGGCGGCGTGTATGTGTTGCAATTGGACGACGGCACCCGCCAGCGCATCCTGAAGCAGGACTGATTGTTCAGAGGCCGTTGGCGGCTTTGCGCCGTTCCAAGTCACGTCCGAATTCGATCCAACGCTCTCCATCCTTGATGGGGCCATTCTTGGCGTCCACCTTGTTCATTTCGAGCAAGTAACCCTCCGCCTGCGACAGGTTGTCCATGAGGATGGCCGCTTCGATGAGGTTCAGGTAGAGGAATCCGGCGACCTTCCGGTCGATGCGGGCCTTCTTGTCCTCGAAGTCGGCTTCGGCCAAGGCTGCGGCCCACACGACCGTGGCCTTGCGCAGGCTCTCCTCACCAGATGTCCGGTCCATACCGAGTTTGCTGGCGCCGAACTTGGCATCGAATGCGGCACCGCGCAGGTCGTCGTAGTTCACTTTGCCGGTCGTCTTGGGGAAATGCCATTCGCATTCCCGGCTCTTTTCAAGGGTGCAGTGCTTGTCCTCCAGTTCGGCTTGGAGTGAGCCCACCGCATTGAGAACGGGCATCTTGGTCTGCTGGGCCAGGATGGTCGGCTTCTGGACCGCCCACCAGTCTCGCACCTGTTGGTCCCGGTCAAAGGACTTGGAAGACCACGTCCGGGGACGGGTGTTGGCATCGGTGCTCTTCAGTGTGACGCCGCGCGCCGAGACCGTGATGTGCACGGGTTGCACGTAGGTCAGCTTGAGGTAGAATTTGGTGACTTCCACGGTCTCTTCACCGCGCTTGACCTTCTCCTTTTTGGTGGCCACCACCTCCTCGGTGATGTTGAGCGGGTCGACGACCACGTTCACGTCAAGTCCATCGTCGCCCACGTCAAATCCCGTGAGCTGCAGCGCATATTGGACCTCTGCCGGGTCAAAGAAGTATTCGCTGGGCTGGGGCGCAGGGGGAAGGACCAAGGTGTCCGCGCGGCTGGATTGCCATTGGGCGAAAGATTCTGGCGCAGCGCTGTCCACTTCGTCGACGACTTGTTTCCATTGCTGCTGAAAGGCCTTCCATTCGGCTTTCACCTCGGACTGCCAACCGCGGAACTCGATGCCATAGGATTCCTTGGCGGTTTGCTCGAGGTGGACGCGGAAGGTGGCGATGCCATCCGGCAGCGGCTCGGAGGGGAGCTGGGTATAGGTGAACCGCTCTTTCTCTGATTTCATCCGTTGTCCAAAGGCGACGGAGGTCAACAAGGTCAGGCAGAAGAGAATGGGGAGGCAGCGGGTCATGTCGTGGGGTGTTTTGGGAATCGCGTCGGCCAAAGATGCACCCTTTCGTGCCACCTTTGTGCCATGGACGGGTCACCCGCAGGCATTCGCATCAACAAGTACCTCAGTGAGGCGGGATACTGCTCCCGGAGGGCAGCTGACAAGCTCCTCGAGCAGGGCAGGATCACCCTCAATGGCGTGGTGCCTGAGTTGGGAACCAAGGTGATGCCAGGCGACAAGGTCGCGGTGGATGGCCAGCCCGTGGGACAGCCGACCAAACAGGAGGACCACGTCTACATCGTGTACCACAAGCCCGTCGGCATCGTCTGCACGACGGACCAGAAACGGGAAAAGGACAACATCGTCGATGCCATCGGACACGAGCGCCGCATCTTTCCTGTTGGCCGGCTGGACAAGCCCAGTGAAGGCCTCATTTTCCTGACCTCTGATGGCGACATCGTCAACAAGGTCTTGCGCGCCCGCAACCACCACGAAAAGGAATACCACGTGACGGTCGACAAACCGATCCGCGGCAGTTTCATCGAGGACATGGCCGGCGGCGTCCCCATCCTCGGGACCGTCACCCGACGTTGCGAAGTCGAGCAGACCGGCCCGAAGCAGTTTCGCATTGTTCTGACCCAAGGCTTGAATCGCCAAATCCGCCGGATGTGCGAGCACCTCGGTTACAACGTGATCCGCCTGAAGCGGGTGCGCATCATGCACATGCACCTCGACCTTCCCCGCGGGGAGTGGCGGGATTTCACCGCCAAGGAATTGACCGAGCTGCAGCGTCTCGTGGACGATTCGACCAAAACCCACGATGGAGCACATTGACCGACCCGTGGTGATCGGGGGCGGGGCGGCAGGCCTTGCAGCTTGCCTCACCTTGGAGGCGGCTGGGATGTCGCCGCTGTTGCTGGAGGCATCGGACCGCCTCGGTGGGCGACTCCGGACGGAGCGCATGGCCGATGGGACACGCGTCGATGTCGGCTTCCAGGTGTTGTTGACGGCTTATCCCGAGTTGAAGCGTTGGGTGGACATGAGCGCCCTTGAGCCGGTGCGTTTTGTCCCAGGAGCCCGGATTCACAAAGACGGCCGGTGGCGCACCTTGGCGGATCCGCGTCGCCGACCGGGGACCTTGCCCGCCACCCTGACGAGCGGCATCGGGACTTGGGCCGATCGGTTCCGGATGTTGCGGCTTGTCCTCGAGGTGATGCGCGGTCCGGCAGAGGATGTCCAGTCGGGCGCGACGTCTGGAACGACCTTGGACGACCTCAAGGCGCGCGGGTTTTCAGATGGCTTCATCCGCGATTTCCTGCAATCCTTTTTCTCGGGCATTTTCCTGGACAAGGCCCTTACGCCGCCTCCCGCTCAGTTCCTCTACACCCTCCGCATGTTCGCCAGCGGGGAAGTGGTCCGACCTGCGGACGGAGTCGAGGCGCTCGTTCACCAGCTTCAAGGGAAGCCCGAGAGAACCGAAGTGCGACTCCAACAGCGGGTGGTGTCTTTCGGGTCGGGGCACATCCTGACGGAACACGGTGCGGATTGGGTGGCGCCCCAGATCATCTGCACGGTGCCGTCCTTGCTCGATGGCCGGCCACCCGTTCCATGGCACGGATGCCTGAATGTGGTGTTTGCCACGTCGGGACGGCCGTTCGGCAAGCCCATCATCGGACTGCTCCCGGAAGCCCAATCGGTGACCAATTTCCATTTCATGGAAGACGTTCAGGGGGCAGAAGGCCGGGGCAAGTTGAATGCGACCGCCGTGATCGATAGTGGCCAGAATGTCGACGAAGCGGTCCTCGCCATGCAGTCCGAGTTGCGCGCTGCTGGCCTGGCGGTCGGGGAGGTGCTCTGGAAGGCCCACATCCCGGAAGCCCTCCCGGCCATGCGGGAAGTGCGCCCTGCCATGGCCCATCCGAAAATCTCAGAGGGGCTGTACATCGCAGGTGACGCCACGGCAGCACCTTCACTGGACGCTGCCTTGCGCTCGGGAAGGGTGGCGGCCGAAGCCCTGATTCATTCGAAGAGATCCACCACCACATGACCGAACGAACCGTCTGGAACCAATGGTGGGCCAAAGGCCGGCCCGGCGCCATGAGCACAGAGGCTTACATGGAAGCCATGGTCCACTGGGTCGCGGCTGAGACGCACAGTGGTCCTGAGGCATCGGAGAAATTGGCCGAGTACACGGCGTTGAATGCCGTCCGGATGAAACGGGTGGGCAAGACCTACCGCATGGGGGACGACATGCAAGCGTTCTTGGAGTCGGGTGCATGCAAGGACCAGCGTTGGGTCGTCATCACGGAGAGCTGGTGTGGCGATGCCGCCCAATCCGCTCCCTTGATGGCCCGACTGGCTGAAGTGGCAGGCGTCCAGTTGGATTGGGTGCTCCGCGATGGGGAGCATCCCATCATCGACGATTTCCTGACCCGAGGTGGCAAGTCCATTCCCATGTGGGTTGTGGCCAATGCAGAGGGGAAAGTGCTGGCGACATGGGGCCCCAGGCCGGCGACGGTGCGGTCCATGGTGGAGGAATACCGCGCCCAACCGGAACCGAAACCGCCTTACGCGGAATACGCTGCCCAAGTCCAGTTGTGGTATGCCCGCAACAGGGGAAAGGAATTTGAGCAGGAGGCCTTGGCCATGCTCCGATCCATCTGACCGGAATCAGAATGGTTGCATGGAATTTCGGTCCCATCTTGGGGGCGATAACCATTCACACCAATCTGAAACATGAAGAAGTTTTTCCTTCTCGGGGCCCTCGCCCTGGCTGCTTGCTTTGACGCTGCCGCCCAAGAGTACAAAGTCGTCACCGTTGTCGAGAGCATCGTGCCAGGCGGCGTTGGCCGTTCCCGCATCATCGAGACCACTTCTGATGCAGACAGTGAAGCCGCAACCACGGACCGCGTGGATGGCAAGAAGAGCGATCAGGGCAAAGTGAAGCGGAGCGACCTCAAAGTCGACAACTTCCGGGAGACCAAGCTCGTCAACTTCTTCAGCGCGGCTGGCATCAATTTCCAGAACATCGCCTCCAACGATGCCCTCATCACCGACAAGATCAACAACCTCGTTTCTCAAGGTTGGAGCCTCGAGTTCGTCGTGAGCGGTGTCGAGGCCGACTCCGGCAAGGACGACGGCAATGGACTTTACATTACTCGACTGATTTTCAAGAAGTAAGACGGACAGAAAAAATGTGTGAAACATGTTTTCACACATTCTGTCCGGAGCATATCTTTGCCTCAGCTATCGCTAGGAATGGCGATTGGCAAGTAGATTGTTAGGAAGGAAGGGCGCGAAGGCGCCCTTCTCTCTTTTGCGGCCTTTTGAGATTGGGAACGGCGTATCTTGTGGGCATGGTGAAGCGTTCCCTTTTGTTCCTTCTGCCCGCTCTGATTTGGGCCTCCTGCAACGAGCCCGAGCCGGTGTCACGCTGTGTTTTGGACCGTGTTGAAGTGCTGTCGGTCAACCCGGATTACTTCGATGACACCTTGGATGAGGGCTTGCCTGATTTGTTCGTTGAATTGCGCAATGCAGAAACGCAGGCCGTGATTTTCACTACGGGTGTCGCCCAGGAAGCCGCCGTGCCCGTGACGCTGGATTTTGTTGCGGTCAACATTGAACTGGCCGATTTCGAAACGGACTATGAATTCACCGTTTTCGATGATGATGAATTCACCACCCAGGATTTCATTGCCCTCGGTTTGCCTTTCAAGGTCGAGGATCACGTGGACGTGGAACGGGCTGAAGTGGACCTCACAGATGGGGCAACCACCATCCGTGTGCACTTGATTTGGTATTGAACGTCGAAGGCATCAAAGCCTTGACTATATTTGCCCCCCTCTAACGAGTAAGTATGGCGAACCACAAATCAGCCCTCAAGCGGATCCGTTCCAACGAGACCAAGCGTCTCAGCAACCGTTACTACCACAAAACGATGCGGAACGCATTGCGCAAATTCCGCGCCTCCACCGATGAGAAGCAGCTCACCGAGGACCTTCCGAAGGTGGCCTCGATGATCGACCGGTTGGCCAAGAAGAACGTCATCCACAAAAACAAAGCGAGCAACCTCAAAAGCGGGCTCGAGCGCCACTTGGCGTCTGTTAAAGGTTGAGGATCTTGGCCGCATGGCGGTCCAAAAACAAATCTCGAAGGGGTGCTGCGGCACCCCTTTTTTTGTCTTCAAGGGTGATGTGCTGAGCGCTTGGTATCCGGAATGAGGCCCCGGGAAAAAGCGCTCATTGAGGGCATCCATGTTTTGACGTCGGCGGAGCTGGTGGCTGTGCTGATTGGCAGTGGGGCGCCAGGTGCGGATGCAGAAAGCGCGGCGAAGCACCTGCTCGAGGATGTGGGACAAGACTTGCACGCATTGGGACGCTGCAGCTTGGCCCGCATCCGGGCGTGTCGGGGAATTGGAGACGCTCGGGCGGTGCGCATCGCGGCGGCCATGGAGTTGGGCAGGCGGCGGATGAACCAAGACCCGCCTTTGGGCGCGCCCATGACCCGATCTTCTGACATCGTGGCCAGATTCCGCCCCAGGTTGATTGACCGCAGTGAGGAAGAGTTTTGGGCCTTGGCCTTGAGTCGATCCAATGCGGCCATCGCAGACTTGCGGGTGTCCATTGGGGGACAATCCGGCACCGTGGTCGATCCCAAAGTCCTGTTCTCCAAGGCGCTGACAGTGAGGGCTGCGGCGGTGGTGCTTGTTCACAATCACCCTTCTGGCAACCCCCGCCCCAGTGAGGCGGACAAGGCGTTGACCCGCGAAATATCGAGGGTGGGCAGGGCGTTGGACATGCCGGTGTTGGACCATGTCATCATTGCCGGTATGCGGCACTTTAGCTTTGCGGATCATCAACTTCTCTGAGTCTTGGCGACTTCTCCCATTCTTCTGACGGTGGTCGGTGCCCGCCCGCAGTTCATCAAATCGGCCGCTTTGACGCGGGCGCTGATGGACACGGAATGGACGGAGTGCCTCGTCCACGCGGGTCAGCACGCTGACGACCACATGGGCTCGGATTTTCTGGTGGAGTTGGGGGTGCCCCCGCCAGCCGTGCGGCTCCATCCTTCTCAGGACAGTCGAACGGCACGCATGGCGGACATGATGTCGGGCATTGCAGGTCACATCGAGCGGATCTGTCCAGACGCTGTGCTCGTCTATGGGGATACGGATGCCACGTTGGCAGGTGCCATGGCAGCCCACCATGCCGGGGTGCCGCTGGTCCATGTGGAAGCAGGGTTGCGCAGTGGAGACCGAAGCATGCCTGAGGAGTTGAACCGCATTCTGACAGACCAGCTCGCCAATCAGTGGGTCACGACGGGTCCAGGGCCAGGTGCGCAACTTCAGGCAGAGGGCATGTCGCCGGCTGGCATTGTCGAGGCTGGAGATGTGATGTTGGATGTCGCACTGGCGGTGAAACCCGTCTTGGTGCGTCGCCGCCCCCCTTCTTGGCCCGGGTCGGGTCCGGTATTGACCGCAACCCTCCATCGGCCGGGTTTGGTGGACGATCCAGAACGCCTGCAGGGCGCCATGAGCGCCCTTGCTCAATGGGCGGGTCAACACAACGGATTCGTCTACATGCCAGTGCACCCTCGGACGGAAGCCAACCTGAAGAAGTTTGGATTGGCCTTGCCAGATGCGGTAGTGAATCCCGGGCCGCTCGGCTACATCGACATGCAAGCGGCCTTGTATCACGCCACTGCGGTTTTGACCGATTCCGGGGGGCTTCAGAAAGAGGCCTGGTATCAAGGCGTGGGTGCGGTCGTTTTGCGCAACACGACCGAGTGGACGGAACTGCTGGATTTGGGAGCTTCCGTGTTGTTTGATCCGGCGCAGCTTTTGGAGGACGAGGGGCCGGCAGACTTGGTGCGCACGTTGTCCAAGCCCTTTCAGGCCGTGCCTGTGGAGGAGGCGGGGCTGTTCGGGGCAGGCCGCGCCGCAGAGCGAATGGTCGCGGCTTTGGAGACTTGGAGACCCCATTCCTGATGTCCATGCAAGCCAAGGTGACCGTGTATGCGCCCGGCCGGACGGCCCGCCATGAAGCGGCGTTCACCTGGGTACTGGGCAGCGTGTTGGGTCTGGAGTGGCAATGGGCCGACACGGAAAAAGCCTATGTCCAATCCACAGGATGGCGCTGCCATTATGGGGCAGACCCGACCCTCGATGGGGTTGGATTTCATGCCGACGGCATGTTGTCCGAGCTGGGGCAAATGCGGCCAGAGCCACCTCAGACAGAAGGGGAACAGGCTGACCTGTTCGCCGCCGTCTTCTGGATGGCCAGCCGAATGGAGGAGTTCCTTCCCGATGCTCCCCGAGACCAGCATGGACGCTTCATGGCGACGCACAGCATTCCGGCCCAACGGGGATGGCTTGATCATCCCATCTGTGAGCATTGGGCCTTTGCCATCGGAGCGCGACTGCTGGGGGCTGCTTGGCCCGACCACGAGGCGGCATTGAAGGCCCAGTTTGAAGTGGTGCCCACCTTGGACGTGGACAGTGCCTATGCGTTTCGCGGCAAAGGGGGGTGGCGCACGGGTGGCGCCTTGTTGCGAGACCTTGCCACTGGTCATTGGCCCCATGCGGCCCGGCGATTCCGAGTGATCCAGGGCCGGGAAGAAGATCCCTACGATACGTACCAGCAGGCGGAAGAATGGCACCGCGAGCGCGGGCTGCGTGCCAAGTGGTTCTTCTTGTTGGCCAAGTTTGGTCCGCACGACAAGGGTTTGCCTGCGGGCAGTCCGCTCCTGAAAGAGCGGATGCAGCGCCTCGATTCCGATCCGGATCAGGAGGTGCACTGGCACCCGGGTTACGCGGCTGCCGCAGATGCCACCGCGATGGCGCGCGAACAGGCGGACTTCACCCGCATCATGGGCCGTCCCCCGCTCGCTGCACGGCAGCATTACCTCCGTTTGATGCCGACGGCCACACGCAGGGCGCTCTTGGCTTTGGGGGTCTCCGAAGACCACACCGAGGGGCATGCCATGTGCACGGGATTCCGGGGTGGATTTTCGAGGAGCCGTCCTTGGTATGACCTCGAAGCTGAGAAGCTCACCACCTTGAAAATTTGTCCCTTCGCGGCCATGGACGCCACATTTCTGCGGTATTTGAATGCCCCTCCAGGCGAAGTGCCCGAGGCCGTGGGGCAGTTGGCGGATGCCGTTCGGTCCGTGGGGGGGACCCTGCGGTTGTTGTGGCACAATGAGAGCTTGGCACCGGAAGGGCAGTGGTCCCAGTGGGCGGGGGTGTATCCCGCGGTGCTCGATGCGGCCTTGGGAACCGATGCCTGAGGAGCACTGGACATCCCGTTCCTTTGTTGCCCCATTCCTTCACGCCCAGCATGGACTCCGCATTTTGGATTGAAGCCGTTGGCTGGATGGCCTTCAGCATTGTCAAGTTTGTCGTGACTCCGGGCACGGCAGTCGCTGCGGGGGTGCCGCCCATCCAGGCGTTTGCCTGGTCTTCCATGGGGGCGGCGATTGGATTGTCGGCCATGCGGCCGTTGTCGAAGCGGCTCTTCCGGTGGTTCAGCGAACGTCGCCGGAAGAGGGGCAAGGCCAATTTCACACCGTCCCGCCGCCGCATCCTCGGGGTGAAGATGCGGTTTGGTCTGTGGGGTGTGGCCGTCGTGGGGGGCGTATTGGGCGTGCCTGTGGCCGCGTTGATCGCCTACAAGTATTTCGGTCACCGCGGCGAAACCTTGCCCGTCCTCATCGTGGTGTTCACCTTGTGGAGTGCGCTGTTGACCACCTTGGCCGCCACGGCTTTCCTTTGACACATGGCCCGCACCCTTCTTTTTTTCGATCTCGATCGCACCCTGTGGGACTTTGAGCGCAACTCTCTGGAGACCCTCAAGGAGTTGTACCGCGATACCCACCTCGATGCCAAGGGAGTGGCGGGTTTTGACGCGTTCAATGAAGTGTACCAGCGGGAAAACAAGGCGTGTTGGGACCTCTACCTCGCAGGCCAGATGACCAAGCCCGTACTCAGAACGACCCGTTTTCAGCGGGCGTTGAATGGGGTTGGGGTCGATTGTGTGAAGACCGCAGAATTCATGGGGGAGGAATATGTGATCCGTGGACCGCGTCAAACGCACTTGATGGAGGGGGCATTGGAAGTGCTGGCGGCACTCAAAGCCAGAGGTCATGAAGTGCACATTTTGACCAATGGATTCAAGGAGGTCCAGCACATCAAAGTGGAGAACACGGGGATCGGCGAGCACGTGGATGCGGTGTGGACGAGCGACGAGCTGGGCCACCTCAAGCCGGCGCCGGGCTGCTTTGAGGGCGCATTGCGCGGGGTAGACGGCAAGGTGGAAGAGGCTTGGATGATCGGCGATGATCACCGGGCGGATGTCGTTGGAGCGCACGCATGCGGCTGGAAAGCCATCCATTATGCCCCCCAAGGCGATACGCCGACCGACTCTCCCGCCGTGGCGTCTGTGGCCCATTTGAAGGAACTGTTGGCCATTCTGCCCTGAAGAAGCCGACGGGTGGGGGTTAAATTCACCCTCATGAGTCAGGACAACGGGGGCAAGAAGCCCAAACTCAACATCGAACTGCCGGAGGACATCGCGACCGGTGTGTACTCCAACCTCGCCGTGGTGACCCACAGCCAGACGGAATTCATCCTCGATTTCATTCAAGTGATGCCGGGCACGCCAAAGGCGAAGGTCCGCTCACGTGTGGTGTTGTCTCCCCAACACGCCAAGCGCGTGATGAAGATGCTGGTGGACAACGTCGGCAAGTTCGAGGCTCAGCATGGGACCATCGACATGACCGGACAGCCAGAGCCGTCCTTCCCGATGAACTTCGGAGGGCCGACGGGCGAAGCTTGAGGCTCAGTTCCAGTGCGCACCCCGAGGGGTGACCACGCCGAGGACGGCTCCACGGATGCCCGTCGTATCGGAGGTGTACACCGTGTTGGGCGCCTTGGACATCGAGGGCGTCAATGGGCCCTCGGAAGAAAAGAACGACACGCCCTCTTGGGGGGTGTTCAGGACTTTGGCAGGACCAGCGGACAGCAGGCGTGACATGGCCTCCAGCGCCTGGGACTCTCCGGCGCCATGGTCGACCAATGCCCCGAAGAGGACGGGGCCAACTGCATGAAGGCCGGCGATGCCCGGGGCCACGACCATGAAATCCACATCGTGCTCCTCCGGCGTGCGCGGACGGTGGTCGGACACCACGACATCCAGCGTGCCATCGAGCGCAGCATCGCGCAAGGCGTCGCGGTCAGCTTCCGACCGCAAAGGGGCCTTGAGCTTGAGGGCGCGGTTGAAGCCATCCAAGTCAGCGTCTGTCCAGCGCAGGTGGTGGACCGTCGTTCCACACGTCACATCCAAGCCGTCCGCCTTGGCTTGGCGAATGGCCTCCATGCCAGCAGCACTGGTGACCACGGGAATGTGCAGGCGGCCTCCGGAATACCGGAGCAAATCCAAGTCCCTTCGAATGCGCAAGGTTTCCGCTTCCTCGGAGATGCCGGGCAATCCCAAGCGTGTACTGGTCGGCCCTTCGTGCAGGAGGCCTTCCGGTTGGAAAGCGGGGTCGTGGGCCTCGGAGAAGATGCGTGTCCCCAGGGCTTGATGGTATTCGAGTGCCCGGCGAAGGAGTTCGGGGCGTTGAATGGGGGCATCGTCGCTGAAGGCGAGTGCGCCGGCTTCCACCAAGGCGCGGGCTTCCGTGAGTTGAGTGCCTTCGCGGCTTTCGCTCACAGCCGCCACAGGAAGGGCGGCAGTGACCGAGTTCGCGCTCACTGCAGAGAGCATGCGCACTTCGGCTGGCTGATCCCGACAGGGTTGGGTGGACGCCACCGGCGCTGCGCCGCAGAATCCGCCCGCCGCTGCGACACGCAATCCGTGCTCCAAGCCTTCGGCGCGGTTGGTTCCGGGATCGCGGAAGTCGCACTGCAGGTCCATCCACCCTGGAAATGCCACCGCCGTCCCCAGGTCGCGGTCGCCTTGATCGGGGTTCAATTCTCCAGAACAAGCTTGGACGTCGATCGGGTGTCCGGCCTGGTGGTGAACATCAACCGGCTGGCCATGAAGGTCATGGCCAGGCTGAATCCATTGTGCGACGCGGTATTTGGGCATGGGGTCGGGTGGGGTTCAGGATGTGGAAAGGTCAGGGGATGGCGCGGCGGATTTGCGCTTCAGCAGGACCATTTCAAGGAGCAAGAAAAGCAAGGACAAGGCAATGAGGCCGAGCCATGCAGGTTGTCCTTCTTCCAGGACAGCCACTGCAGAGACCAGCTCCTGAATGTCTGCGGACAACACTTCGGTCTGTCGCCATCCTGCTGTGACCATGGCTTGTTTCCAGCTGTCAGGGTCGAGGGTGGTCAGGTCGCTTTCGGCGGCTGGAGGATTGACGCCGAGGGTCAAGATGGTTTGGGCGGCGTCCGTGGCGGCGTCGGTGAGGCTCAGCGTGTATGCACCTGGTTTCAGGCGGCTCAGGGGGAGCCGGACGCGATGTCCTCCAGGGACAGCCCGGGCGCTGAGCAAGGTGCGCGATGCACTGTCCTGTGCAGCCTGAAGGGTCCAGCCTTCCGACCCCACACCCCGCATGCCGCGCACCAGCAAGTCTTGGTCCTGTCCAGCATCGAATTGGCGGATGCCCGATGCCCTGGCGGTTTCTGCCATGCGCAGGGCGGTGGGGACGAGCAACGCGTGCTGGGCCACATTGCTCCACGCCACATCCAACGGTGAGGCCATCCAATAGAAGCGGCCTTGACCATGCGCTCCAGCGGTCAGGAAGGGCTTGCCATCGGCAAAAGACAGGATGCGGCGCTCCCGCATGCCAGGGCGTTGGCGGCCATACCATCCTCGGACCGAGGGCAAATCGACCCGCTTGGGCGCTTGGCTGAAGACCCCTGCGAACAAGGGGTGGTCGTGGTGGAGTTGCCCGAGCCGCGCCGGCTCCTCGAGGGCAATCCACGTTCCGGGGCCACTCGTGCCCAAGCCGGTCAGCAGTTCGGACCAACCCGAACCCAAGCGCTCTGCCGGAGGAATGAACCAGGCACTTTGTCCGCGGTCGACCCCGTCGAGCAACGCTTGAACCAATCCTGAGCTGGGGTCATTGACACCTTGGAGGACCAACAAGTCTGCAGCAGCGAGGAGGTCGTAATCCAAGCTGCCTTCGGTCATGTCGATCACATCGTGAAGCGTGGCATCTGCAAAGAGGAGTTGCAGTGCGACCTGTTCTGCCGGTCCGGATTCCCGCCCTTGAATGAGCGCGATGGAGACCCGGTCCTGGACTTCATATCCGAGGTGCAGCGCATCGTCAAACGTGACGGGAGCGTCGACCGTGCGAACCGTGGCGTGCACGTGCCCAGCGGCCTCGTGTCGGAAGCGCAGCACCGTATCGGTGGCCAGTCCTGGCCGGAGACCATAGGATCCGATGGCCACCCGATTTCCATTGATGTCCAAGCTGAGCGGCAGGTCGTCGACGGGGCGCTCGGCATCGTGGGACAATCGGACATGCAATACTTCGCTGCGCCCTGCCAGCCGCATGGGGGCTTCAAACCAAGCCGAGTCGATGCGGACATTGACCTTGGGCGCAATGGCCTGGGTGACGAAGCGCACGTCCAAACTGGAGTCGGCTTGTCCCGCCAACTTCGCATCCAGTGCATGGCTCGAGGATTGCAAGTCGGTGAAGAGGTAGGCGGCCGTCTCTCCTGGCTCGTCATCGAGGCGGTCCTGCACTTGAAGCAGCACTTCACCCATGGCGGGGGCCGTGTGCCCGCCGCGGATGGCCGCAATGCGGTCGAGTGCTTCCGCTTTGGACAACGTGCGGCGATCCGCAGGGTCGAAATCGGAGGTGAAGATGTGGAATCGGTCCGTTGGACCTGCGGCATCCACCAGGGCAGAGGCGCCGGATTTGGCGGCCTCGAGCAGGGGACCGTTGGCGCCTTCGAGCTCCATGGACGGGCTGTTGTCCAAGTACAAGGCCAATGTGCGGGCGTGGTCTCCCTGGCCACCTCCCGCGCCGTCCAGGACGGGTTGGGCAAAGGCCAACACGATGCAAGCCATGGCGAGCAATCGCATCAACAGGACCAGCCAATGCCGGATGCGGCTCCGCGACCGGCTCTCTTGTTTGACCTCCCGGAGAAATGCGGTTTGGGAGAACTGGACCTTTCGGTGGCGACGGAAGCTGAACAGGTGGACCAGCACCGGAATGGTCAGCGCGGAAAGCGCCCAAAGGACCTCGGGGTGGACAAACTGCATCAGTACGCGAATTTAGCCCCCGATTGTCGCCCATGCCCGCACTTCGTTCGCCAGGTCGTTCCGCTCCATTTCATCGCCGTCCTTCCGCTGCACGGCTGGCCCAGTGGCGCGAGTGGTTGGATGAGGCGGCCGAGCGCTTTGAACGGCCGGATTTTCTGGACGACGATCCGTTGGGCATCCCGCACCGTTATTCCGATCCACAGGATGTGGCTGTGGCCGGGTTCTTTGCCGCCACCTTGGCGTGGGGCAACCGGAAGTCCATTCTCAAGTCGTGTCATGCTCTGTTGGACCGCATGGACGATGCCCCCGCGGATTTCGTGGCATCGGCAGGGGATGCGGAACTCGCCCGCCTCGACGATTTCGTGCACCGAACGTTTCAGGGTGAAGATGCCCGTCGTTTTGTCCTGTGTTTGCGCTCCTTGCAAGCAGATGGTGGTTTGCATGGGGCCTTTCGTCATGCATTCAGCACAGCGCCAGACACGCCCGGGCGGCCAGGCGTCCCGGATGCGGGCCATGCATTGAATGCCTTCAAAACCCGGTTTTTTCGCGATCACCCTGCGGGGCGGACGTCCAAGCATGTGGCGGACCCCGTCAAGGGGAGCGCGGCCAAACGGCTGTGCATGTACCTGCGGTGGATGGTGCGCTCGGATAGGCGGGGCGTGGATTTGGGGTTGTGGACGGACATTCCGCGTTCTGCATTGCGGCTGCCACTGGATGTGCACACGGGGAATGTGGCCCGCGAGCTCGGATTGCTCCAGCGCAAAGCCAGCGATTGGCGTGCGGTGGAAGAGGTCACGGATGTCCTGCGGAAATTGGATCCGGAGGACCCTGTCCGGTATGATTTTGCCCTCTTCGGGATGGGGGTGACCGGGGCCTTGAAGGTCAAGTAAACCGCTGCCTCAGGCTGCCGAGTGCATCCCGGTCCACAGCGAAGGTGAAGTCCTCGGGATTCAACGCTTGTGCGGGAACCCAACGGAAGGATTCGCGCTGTTGTCCATCGTAATCGAAAGGCTCATCCGCCACGCGAAAGACCACGGGGTCGGGCAAGGTGGCCAAGTAGTAATGGCACAGGACTTGCTCCTCTCCCCGCCAAGCTGAGCGCACGAAATCGCCGGTGACGTGCACCAGCGGTCCCAGATCGATGTCTTGTCCGAGTTCCTCTCTCGCTTCCCGGCGGGCGCAATCCATCGGCCCTTCGCCGAATTCAAGTCCGCCGCCAGGCAGCTTGGTACAATCCCGGCCGGCCAGGCATTCGTCGCTCAGCAGGATGCGGGTCTCGGCCGACAGCGTGCCACCGACCATCGGTCGGTCCAACAGGAAGAAGTACACCCGCACGTTGAACCGCTGGATGTCCATGTCGTTCCAGGCCGGCCGGGTGGCGCGCAACATTTCCCGCTTGCCGGGCGGGCCCGGGAGGCGCTCGACTCGGAAGCCGGCAGATTTCATGGCCCGGCGCACAGCTCCCTTGGCGCAGTAGGTCACCAAGGTGCCTTCCTCTCGAAGCAGCTTGAAGGCCTCCCGGAAGCGCTCGGGTTCCCACAATTCAGGTTGGCTGTCCGGCGCAAAGGCGTCGTAGTAGATGAGGTCAAACGAGCCCCAGTGGTCTGGGTTCCGCGCGAAATGCTGCCAGGTGGTCTTGAGGCGGGTGAATTGCCCCTGTTCCGTCCAATCCACGTGGTGGGACTCGGCCTCCGGATGGGCGTGAAGGTGGTCGGCTTCCAGCGCGCCCGCGATGCCGTCGAGGGCGAGTTCTGTGCGCTCGTTGACGGCGAGCGGAAAAGGCTCGAGGGCCACGTAGTCGAGGCTGAATCCCGCCTTGGATCGCCGCCAGCGGTCCAGTGTGAGGAGCGCGTTCAGGCCTGTTCCCAATCCGAGTTCGAGGAGGCGCAATGGGCGTTCAGCGCGCCCCTCCGTTGCCCGTTGGTATCCGGCATCGAGAAAGACATGGTCGGATTCGGTGCGGGCCCCATGTCGGCTGTGGTAGCATTGTCCAAACCGCGCGGAGTGGAGGGTCATGGACCCGTCAGAGGTCGGTTGGGGAAGGCGCTGATCGGCCCCATTTTCCGGCATGGGTGCAAGGTAAATCGGAGACGGTTTTGCCCTTCAAATGCGCGGTCATTGCATTAATTTCGAAGGCATGAAATTCAATCTGCTCGTGACCGCAAGTTTGGTCATGTTGATCGCGGGATGTGGTCCTGCGGAAACCTCTAACGACGCTGAGATGAATACCGCCGCGGACACGCCAACGGACCCGTGGGCACCCCTCGACCGGTATGTCGCGGCAAGGGTGGCTGAATTCGATCAAATTCCCGAGGAGCGCAAGGCGGAACTCGAAGCCGTGGGCGCATTCGTTCGCGCAGCTGCGGACACCGGCCAGGCCCAACTCACCTTCATTTGCACCCACAACAGCCGCCGGAGTCACTTCGGCCAAGTCTGGGCGCAAGTGGCCGCACACCACTTCGGGCTGGATTCCGCGGTCACGACCTTCAGTGGCGGCACCGAGGCGACCGCATTCAACGACCGGGCGGTGGCGGCTTTGCGACGCGCCGGCATGGACATCCACCCAGCGGCCATCAGCGAGAACACCCGGTATTCCGTTCGGTACGCTGCCGACCGGGACCCCATGATCTGTTTCTCGAAGACCTACGACGACGCCAGTGTCAACCCCACCTCGGGTTTCGCGGCGGTGATGACGTGCTCGCATGCGGACAAGGCGTGTCCCCTCGTGTACGGCTCCAGCGCCCGATTCAGCACGCCCTATGTGGACCCCAAGGTGAGCGATGGCACTCCGGAGGAGCGGGATACCTACGACGAGCGGTGCGCTCAAATTGCCCGGGAGATGCTGTATGCCATGTCCCGCGCCGGGGCCTGATCAGCCTACCTGTCCGATGCGGTGCAGGACGCAGTCCTCAATGCGCCGGTACAGCTGAGGCGGGCTGAACGTCCGCCACCCCATTTCCTGCAGCTCTCCGCCCAGGACGAAGTAGTGGTCCAAGTCGGCCGAGGAGAGCTCTTCCACCACGTGTTCCCGGAAGTTGAGCAGCGCGATCCACCCGTCGTTGTCGGTCACCTCGTCGAACCACTCCTCGTAGTAGCAGTCGTCGCTCGAGTGGAAGTTCAAGACATTCTCCCCGATGAGGATGAACCGTTCGATGCCCTCGGCCATCAGCGGCTCAATGACGTTGCGTTTGAGCGTCATGACATCGTTGAACAGGGTGTCGTTCCATTCTCCGATGAACTCCAGGATGGCAAACCGCTCCTCGTAATCGGCAAAGAGGATTTTGACGAACAGCGTGGTGCTGCCCATGTTGTCCCACTGCGGGTGGATGAAGTGGTTGTAGATGCGCTCCGTGTAGTGCGTCTCACTGTACACGCGCTCGTGGAACGGGGACCGTTCGTCTTCGCTGGCGATGTAGAAGTTGCGCCAGTTGTAGAAGGGTTCGATGTCGTGCATGGGGCCGCTCAGGCAGGTCCCTCAAAATTATCGATGGCCTTGCGGACGGAGCCGTATCGGGTCAGCAGCTGACGTGCGGGGTCCATGGGAATCCCCAATGCCTCGGACACCATGCGGGTGCCGCGGTCCACAAGCTTCTCGTTGGCGAGTTGCATGTCCACCATCCGGCTCCCCCGAACGTGGCCGCAGAGGATCATGATGCCCGTCGAGAATTGGTTCAGGATGAGCTTCTGGGCCGTGCCCGCCTTGAGGCGGGTGCTGCCCGTGACGAACTCGGGTCCGGTTTCGGCCACCAGGGGGTGTTCGGCGAGCTTGGCCAGCGCGCTGTCCGGGTTGGACGTGATGCCCATCGTCAGCATGCCTTGGCTGCGGGCCCATTCGATGGCCCCCAGAACATAGGGCGTGCGGCCACTTGCGGCGATGCCCACGACCACGTCACCAGCACCGGCACCATGGGCCTGGAGGTCGTCGACTCCACCGGTGCGGTTGTCTTCCGCCCCCTCCACGGCTTGGCGGATGGCCCCGTCACCTCCGGCAATGAGTCCGATGAAGCGGCCCTCCACACCGAAGGTGGGCGGGATTTCACTGGCGTCGAGAATGCCGAGTCGTCCACTGGTGCCGGCGCCCAGGTAGAACACGCGCCCGCCTTCCCGGACCCGGTCCGCAGCCAAGGTCATGGCCTCGGAGATGCGGGGGGCCAGCGCCGCCACAGCCGCTTGGGCCTCGGCATCGCATTGGGCCATGGCTGCCGCAATGTCAGCCGGCGCCATGGACTCGAGTTGATTCCAGGCGCCGGGCTGTTCGGTAGGGGAAAGGGGAGACTCGGACATGTGCGGGTCCCAAAGTTCGGTCATTCCCCAATGAGGATGTCCATTTCATTGGGGATGTCCGCAGTGGCTGCGCGTTCTCTTGCGGTGGAGATGGCCACGCAGCCCAATGGTGTGTAGGCACCGACGGCTTGTTCGGATTCGATGTGCACGATGAGGTCGATGCCAGCTTCGACCTCGATCGGAATGCGCGCAGTGGTGCCGAGGATTTCTCCTTCGCGAATCTGTCGGCCTTCGACATCGAGGATGCGGAAGGCCACACGGCCGAGATCGGGGTGGGTGCTGATGATGAGTTCAATGGCGCCGGAAGCGTCGATGGGAAGCAAGGTGGCGGCAGACTCGCCGCGCCCGATGGCGCCCGAGGTCATTTGTTCGAGCATCATGTCCGCCTCGAGTGCACCGAGGACGCGTTGCTTGGAGAATCGACGGCATTGCGCATCGGCCTGTGCGGCAGGGATGAGGGACACAATGAGCAGCGGAAGGCAAAGAATGGACTTGTTCATGGCAAGGGGGATTGAATGGGTGCAATTGGATGGGACCAAGCTGCACCGGCTTCTTGCCGACAAGAATGACGTCCGTCATTGGACGCCATGATGATGGCCCAATCAGGCCGGGACTTCCTCTTTTCGGATGGCACTGACAGCCTCGATGGCGTGGTCAATGCAAGCAGGCGTCGTCAACCGGCTGAACGAAAAGCGGATGGACATCCGCTCCGGATCGTGCAGGCCCAAGCCTGAGAGGACGTGAGAAGGTTGCGTGCTGCCGCTGGAGCAGGCGGACCCCCCTGAGCACGCCACCCCCTCAAGGTCGAGGAGGAAGAGGAGCATCCCGTTCTTCGGATGGGCCGGGAAATTCACGCTGAGCACGGTGTAGAGTGCGTCCTCTTTGTCAGAGTCCACATTGAAACGCACCCCGGGCACACTGGCTTGAAGGCCGGATACGAGCTGGGCCTTGAGTCCGCGGATGTGTGCTTCGTGGTCTTCGAGGTCGTGGAACGCCAGGTCCAACGCTTCTGCGAGGCCCATGATGCCGATGAGGTTTTCCGTTCCACCGCGCATGGCGCGCTCTTGGCTGCCACCGGTGATGTGGGCGCCGATGCGCAGGCCATCCCGCACGTACAGGAATCCTGTGCCTTTGGGGCCGTGCAACTTGTGGGCACTGCAGGCTGCAAAGTCGATGGGCAGGTCGCCGAGGTTCATCCGGTAGTGGCCCATGGTCTGGACCGTATCCGTGTGGAAGAGGGCGCCGTGCCGGCGGCAGCATTGTCCAATGGCCTCGATGTCTTGAAGCACGCCGACTTCATTGTTGCCGTGCATCACGGAGACGAGGGTAGGAATGCCGTCTGACAGCCATTCTTCCAACACCTCCAAGTCGACCTTGCCGTTGTCCAGCAGGGGAATGAGGTCCATGGAGATGCCCTCCTTGGCGGCCAGCAATTCCGCGGTGGCGAGCACCGCCTTGTGCTCCGTGGCGCAGGTGAGGATGCGCTGGCACCCCAACTGTTCGACCGCGGCGTGAAGGGCCATGTTGTCCGCTTCTGTCCCGCCACTGGTGAAGCAGATGGTCTTCGGCGCCACCCCCATGTGGGTCGCGATGCGGCGACGCGCCTGTTCAATCGAGGTCTTTGTCTTGCGACCGAAGGCGTGGGTGGAGGAGGGGTTGCCAAAGTGGTCCCGCATGAAGGGGAGCATGGCATCGACGACTTCCGGCAGCATCGGGGTCGTCGCAGCATTGTCGAGGTACACGTTCATTGCGTGGCGGCGCTCAAGAGTTGGCCCTGCAAGGTAATCAAGCCGGCCCGCTGTGCCGTCTCCTTCACAAAGTGGTCAAGCCCCCGCGAGCAGATCGTTGCGATAGGTCTCCACCAAAGCGAGGGCATCTTGTTCGGTGTCCGCTTCGGCGTAGACCCGGACAATCGGCTCGGTGTTGGATTTGCGGAGGTGCACCCACCCCTCGGGCAGGTCGAGTTTGACTCCGTCCACGGTGAGGGGGGAGAGGTTCGCGTGACGGCGGGCAAACGCGTCCAAGAGGGCGTCCGGATCCCAAGCTGGGTCGAGGTCGATCTTGGCTTTGACCATCTGGTAGTCGGGATAGGTGGCACGCAAGGCGGAAACGGTGGTCTTGGTGTGGGCCAGTTGGGTCAAGAACAGGGCAATGCCCACCAGGGCATCCCGGCCGGCATGGAGGGTGGGGTAGATGACCCCGCCATTGCCTTCTCCGCCCAGGATGGCGCCCACGTCGTTCATCGCGGCCACCACATTGACTTCGCCTACGGCGCTCGCTGTGTGTTGCTGGCCATGCCGCTCGGCCACATCCCGCAGGGCGCGGGTGCTGCTGAGGTTGCTGACCACCGGACCAGGCGTGTGGGTCAAAACGTGGTCTGCCACCGCCACGAGGGTGTATTCCTCACCAAACATGGTCCCGTCCTCGCAGACGAAGGCCAGCCGGTCCACGTCCGGGTCCACCGTGATTCCGAGGTGGCATCCATGTTCGACCACGGCACCGGACAATGCGGTCAAGTGCTCCGGACGGGGTTCGGGATTGTGCGGAAACCGACCATGCGGTTCGCAATAGAGCTCGATCACATCGTCCACCCCGAGGGCGCGCAGCAGGGCGGGCACTGCAATGCCACCCGTGCTGTGTACCGCATCGACGGCGACTTTGAATCCGGCCTGCGCCACGGCTTCCCGGTCGACGAGGTCGAGGTCGAGAATCGCTTGGATGTGGGCGTCGATCCACCCCCCGCGCTCTTCCACCGTTCCGAGGGACTCCACTGGGGCAAAATCCGTGGGGACTTCGGACAAACGGATGACCTCGGCTCCGGCTTCGGCGGAGATGAAATGTCCCTGAGCATCGAGCAGTTTCAGGGCATTCCATTGGACCGGGTTGTGCGACGCGGTGAGGATGATGCCGCCTTGTGCCCCTTCTCCGACCACGGCCATTTCGACGGTGGGTGTGGTCGACAGGCCGAGGTCGAGCACATCGATCCCCAGTCCCATCAAGGTGCCCGTCACCAGCCGCTGCACCATGTCACCTGAAGGGCGGGCGTCCCGCCCCACCACAATGGCCGGTCGGGGCTGGTCGGGGCTCGGTTGGAATTCACGCAGGACCCACAGTCCATAGCCTTGCGTGGAACGCACGATGTCGGGTGGCGTCAGGTTGTCGCCTTCAGGCCCACCGATGGTGCCCCGAAAGCCGGAGATGCTGCGGATGAACGTCATGGTTCGAAGCTACATGTGGTCCCGCGCCAACGATTACGAAATCGAAGGGAATGTTCACCCTCCGTCCGGGGTTGAAGGGCATCTTTGCTCCAAATCGAAAGTTTTCTCTCGCGCTGTTCAAAAACCGAGAGAGGAGGCTGGAGGTTGGGTGAGAACCCGAAGTAGCTTTCGAGTACCAGATGCACGACGAAGAACTGAACGGCCGGGACGCGCAAGAGATTGCGGGCATTGTGGATCGCTTTGAATCCATGATTGCGTCCAATGCGTCGACTTTTTTTGATGTGGTGGAACTCGAGGCCCTCATTGAGCATTACCTCCAGCACGGCCGCCACAAACAGGCGCGCCAAGTGGTCCTCTACGGAGGCCGCGTCTACCCGGAAAGCCTGACGCTCCAACTCCGAGAGGCCCAACTCATGGCTGGAGCCGGTGAAGTGGATGGGGCGGTTCAGCGGTTGCAGAATCTGCTGGCCTTCGAGCCGTCCAACGACGAAATTCACCTGACCCTGGCTACGCTGTTCGCTCAGACAGAGCGACACACGGAGGCCATTCACCATTACCGCCAAGCATTGGAGTTGGGGGACCGGGCATTTCGAGGCGATTTGTTCATCGACATCGCCCTCGAATACGAGAACATCGGTCACTGGGACCGCGCAGTGTCCGTGCTGGAAGAAGCGCTCACCGAAGACCCCGGTAACGAGACGGCCCTCCACGAGTTGGGCTTCTGCTTCGAGACCACAGGGCGTCACCAAGAGGCGGTGAAGGCTTTCCAGAGCTTTTTGGATGCCCATCCGTACAGCTGTCCCGGTTGGTACAACCTCGGCAATGCGTTGCAGCGCATC
Source organism: uncultured Flavobacteriales bacterium (assembly GCA_937967465.1). GTDB lineage: Bacteria > Bacteroidota > Bacteroidia > Flavobacteriales_D > Sanyastnellaceae > UBA8752. Next base: position 21,478 of record CALBSW010000144.1, on the reverse strand, counting down.
GGGGAGCACGCCAAAGCCGTGGAAGCCTATGGCTATGCGTTGGCCATTGACGACGAATTCAGCCCAGCATTGCTCCAGAAGGCCGCGGCCCTCACCATGATGGAGGATTACACCCAAGCGTTGGAGTGTTACCGCGAATCCATTCTCATGGATGCTCCCCAAGCCAATACCTACACCCTCATGGGAGAGTGCATGGAGCGGATGGGGAAGCTGACCGAGGCCACGGACTACTACCAATGCGCCCTGGAGCTCGACGGGGAATTCGCAGATGCCCACGTGGGCCTAGGTGTGGTCGCAGAAATGCGCCAGGAGTGGGCCGCGAGCTTGAAGTGCTTCGAGCGCGCCATGGAACTCGAGCCCACCAACATCGAGTATCACTTGCTTCTCGGCAACATCCTGAAAAAGATCGGGATGCACGATGAAGCCGCGTTGATCTACGCCAACGCGCTGAGGTTGGAGCCTGAGAATCTGGAGGTCCACCTCGAGGCTGCAGCCAATCTGCAAGCCGCAGAGTGCCATGAAGACGCCCTCGCGTTGTTGCAGGAGGTGCCGGTGGCATCCCAGCACGACCCCCTCGTGACGGCCAGGACCTTCATTAGCCTCTACAGCACAGGCCGTCACCAAAGCGCCTTCCTCTTGCTGGACACCGCTTTGCGTTCTGCCCCGGATTTGTGTGCCACTGTGGCCGATCTCTTCCCGGAGGTGCAGCAGGACGCGACCTTTGCGCACCTTGTGCTGAACACCAATACTGCCCAATGAACTTTCCCCTTCCCCATTTGCCGGAGCGCACCCGCGCCCCGCGGAGCCATGGTTTGACCATGGTCATGGACAAAGGCTTGAGCCTGCGACAAGCAGAAGACCTGATCAGCGTCGCGGAGGACCGCGTGGACTTTCTGAAGCTCGGTTTCGGAACCAGCTTGTTTACCCCCAATCTCAAAGAGAAGGTCAAGCTGTACCGGGATGCCGGCATGGACGTGTATTGCGGTGGCACCCTCTTCGAGGCCTTCCTCGTCCGGGACGCGCTGGACGATTACCTGAAGTTCATCGATGCCATGGGCATCGGCTGTCTCGAGATCAGCGATGGATCGATGGTCATCGATTCAGAGTACAAGTGTGAGCTCATTCACCGCCTGTCCAAGGAGTTCAAAGTCCTCTCCGAGGTGGGCTCCAAGGAGGAAGGCATTCTCATCTCGCCCGCCAAGTGGATCAAGATGATGCGCGACGAGCTCGATGCGGGGTCGTTCAAGGTCATTGCGGAAGCGCGAGAGAGTGGTACGGTGGGCATTTACCGTCCCAATGGCTCCGCCCACACCCAGCTGATCCGCAAGATCCTGAGCCAGGTCAACCTGGAGGACATCCTGTGGGAAGCGCCGAAGAAGCCACAGCAGGTCTGGTTCATCAAGCAGTTCGGCTGCAACGTCAACCTCGGCAACATTGCCCCCAACGACCTCATTCCGCTCGAATGCCTGCGCGTCGGTCTGCGTGGCGATACGTTCTTCCACTTTCTTCCGGAAGAGCTCAAGCAGGGCGTGGTTCCCCAAGAAGTCGACCCGGAGTCATGAAGGAGTTGGATGTTCTGGAACTCAAGTCCTGGCGGGACCAGGGCAAGGAGCACCAGCTGATTGACATTCGGGAAGACCACGAGCGGGAGACAGGCCATTTCGGTGGCCAGCACATCCCCATGGGCGACATCCTGAGCCGACGCGGGGAGATCGAGGAGGCCATTCCCGTGGTCATCCATTGCCGTTCTGGCGGCCGTTCTGCAGCCGTCGTCATGGCGCTGCAGGAGAAGTTCGGCATGGACAACCTCTACAACCTCGCGGGAGGCGCTCAGGCCTGGGCGGACCAGGTGGACGCGTCGATGGAGGTGGCTTGACCATGGAAAGCCGTGATGCAAAGGCCTGGATGGGCCTCGGTCTTCGCGGCATGGCGATGGGCGCTGCGGACCTCGTTCCAGGGGTCAGCGGTGGCACGGTGGCTTTCATTGCCGGCATCTATGAGGAATTGCTGACCACCATTGGAAACTTGGGGGTCGGCACGTTGCGGAGTCTGTTTCGCGAAGGCCCTGTGGCCACCTGGCGCCAGTACAACCTCGGTTTTCTCGCCGCCCTCGTTGGCGGTATCGGGACCTCGGTGGTCCTTCTGGCGGGGGTGTTGCACCATTTGCTGGCCACGCAGCCCGTGTTGCTGTGGGCCTTCTTTTTTGGTTTGGTCGCCGCCAGCGTGCCCATCATGATCGGGTCGGTGGCACCCGCATCCAGAAAGTCACCCGGTGCGGTGGGCATGCTCGTTCTGGGTGCAGTTGTGGCGTGGTGGCTCACGGGGCTTCCTCCCCTCGTCCAAGGAGACGCGCCGTGGTTCCTGTTCGTGTCGGGTGCTGTGGCCATCTGTGCGATGATTTTGCCGGGCATCAGTGGCTCCTTCATCTTGGTTCTGCTCGGCGCCTATTCCGCTGTCATCGGCGCATTGAAAGGCCTGGACCTCGTCCGGATTGCGGCTTTCGCCAGCGGTGCCGTGGCGGGCTTGCTGGGTTTCAGCAAGGGGCTGGGATGGGTGTTCCGCCAGCACCGGTCATGGGCTTTGTCCCTGTTGAGTGGGTTTCTGATCGGCTCCTTGCGCAAGCTGTGGCCGTGGAAAGAAAACGTGTCCCTGCTGTTCACCCATTCCGACGGCCGGCCAGAATACCTGCAGGTCAACGTGTCCCCGATGGACCATCCGGATGCCCGGTTGTGGGCGGCGGTGTTGTGCGCTGCAATGGGAGCGGCCGCGGTGACATTCCTGTCCAGACTGGGCCAACGCGCAGCCAATGGGTGAGCTTCGGCATTATGGCCTGATTGGTCACCCCGTGGCACACAGTTGGTCGGCGCAGCATTTTGCGAAGAAATGGGCCGCGCTGGGCTTGGACGATTGCCGTTACACCTTGCACGACCTGCCCGACATCCAGGCACTGCCAGCGCTGTGGGACAGCCGGAATTGGGCCGGCATGAATGTGACTGTGCCACACAAGCAATCCGTGATGGCGCTTTTGGATGGGCTGAGTCCGGAGGCGGAGGCCATAGGCGCCGTCAACACCCTTTCTTTTGGCCCCGAAGGCCGCGTCGGCCACAACACCGATGCAGTGGGGTTCCGTCGCGCGATTGCGCCCTTCTTGGAGGGGCGACATGACCGCGCGCTGGTCTTGGGGACAGGGGGCTCTGCGGCAGCGGTGGTCCATGTGTTGACCCAGATCGGCATTTCGGTCACGCGGGTCAGCAGATCACCCCAAGTGGAGGGGGACGTGGCCTACACGGACTTGAAGCGTGAAGGGGTGGCTGCCGTGCCCCTTCTCGTGAATTGTACGCCGGTGGGAATGCACCCCGACACCACCGCCATGCCCCCGTTTCCAGAGGGAGCGTTGGACGGCCTGGGCGAGGGCCATTTGGTCATTGACCTGATTTACAACCCTGAGGAGACGGCCTTGCTGAAAAGGGCTTCTTTGCTGGGGGCCAGAACTTTGAATGGCATTTCGATGTTGCAGTTGCAAGCGGACGCCGCCTGGGAAATCTGGACCGGTGCAGCCGGCCGAGATTGAATTCCATCCTCCAGCGCCTCGATCGCCTTTCGGACCTGTTCTTGAGCCCTGCCGCACGCAAGGCTGTCGAACACAGCCTCGTCCGCGTTTCCCTCACGCTCTTCCTGCTTCACGCGGCATTGTATGCCGTCCATGAGCTGGGTTGGTTGCCCTTCCAGATGCCCGAATCCCTTTTCGGCCATCCCCTGCACATCTTGTACACGCCGTTCTCTGCCATCCTCGTGGCGGAGGTGTACCTGCTCGTGTACCACCTCCCATCTTCTTTCGCCCGCTCCATGGGCAAGCAGCTGGAAATTGTCTCGCTCATCGAAATCCGATCGGTGTTCCGCGACCTGTCCGTGTTGCAGGAAACGGCGGGAAAGGACACGGTGATGCCCTGGAACGATCCATTTTTCCCGCACATCGTCGGGGCGGTCTTGCTCGGGGCGGCCCTGGTGGGATTCTACCGCATCCTGCCACGAAGAAAGGCCCGCATGGAGGAGCAGGAACTCGCCCGTTTCGTGCGGTTCAAGCGCCACCTGGCGGCCCTGTTGTGCCTGGTGCTGGGGGTCATGGCCTTGTGGGCGTTCGGCCACTGGCTCACCGATTTGATCAGCTATGCCGGCGGCAACCGACTCGAGCCCATCGACCCCAACTCCGTCTTCTACAGCGACTTCTTCACGGCCCTCATTTTCGTGGATGTCATCCTGTTGGTGACCTCGCTCCGGTATCTGAGCGACTATGGCTTGATCCTCCGGAATTCAGGGTTCGTCATCGCCACCATCATTTTGAGGCTCAGCTTTGCCCTTGAAGGCTGGAGTGCCGTGGCGCATGAGGTCTTGGCTGCGGTCTTGGCACTTGTCCTGTTGTTGCTCCAGGCCGGCCTCATGTGGGGCACCCGGAGACTGGGACCGGAAGGAGAGCGGGAGTGACCCGGGCAGCCTTGCAAGTGAACGGTGTTCATTGCGAGCCGGGCCGACTGCACATTTTCTGAAGCCGCCTCGGCTCAGGATTGGGGGGTTCGGATGAATTCCAAGCTGACCACCCGCACCGACACGCCGATCGCGTCGATCATCTGCTTGATCCGGGTCATGGCGGCTTGCTTGGTGGCAGCGCTGGTCCGCAGGGTCCGCTCCTGATCGGGCCGATAGACCAGAGACTCGGGGATGACCACAGCTTGCACTGTATAGGTGGTTTGCGAAGCAGGTGCTTTGGACGCCGTCGGGATGGGGGCGTTGTACTCGTGGGACGTCGGCGTCACATGCGGCAGTCCCGCGACGGTGGTGCCCGGCTGCGCCAGCGCTGCAGAGGTGGTGAACATCAAGGCGGCGGCGAAGGCGGTGGAGAGAATGGACTTCATGACAGAGGAGGGTTGGAGGTGATTGACAGGTCAAACATCCGCCGGCATTCCGCCCCCGTGGATGACCGCTGACGCGCCATCCAATGACATCCGTCAGTCCACGGCCATCCGGACGCTTTGCCCTGAAGCCTCTACCAGCAGGAACAGCCCGCTCGGCAGGTTCAGCCTCAGCGGATCGGCGCCACCCGTGCCGGCCTGAACAACCCTCCCATCGAGGCCAAAAACTGTCCAGGACGTTCCTTCAGGCAGTCCGTGGACCAGGACCTGTTCTCCATCGGGCCGCCAGGTCAGGGCGTCAGCCGCTGTTTCGCCGACCGAAGTGGGGTTGCAGAGATCGGCTTGCGCGTTGATCCACACCGTGCCACCGAGGATGGCCAGCAGGGCGCACTGACCGTGGTCGAGGGGTCCACCATCGACGGTGGTGACCTGTTCGGCTCCATTGTCATTCATCCACGCCTCTGCCACCAGCGCATTGTCGTAGAAGACCTGCTCGTCCTGGGTGCAGTAGTACATCTGGACGGGGCTCTCCGGAACCCAGGCGTAGACGTCGTTGTCTTGCGCGGCCGCAAGGAAGGGATGCCCTTCGGCCATCAGGCCTTCCAGCGCGCCCGGCTGGACGATGTCGGCGGTGGGACCAGCGAGAAAATTGTTGATGACATCGCCATCGGTCTCCCCGTCAAACAGGTCAGTCAAACCAGCCGCATAAGGGTCTTGGAAAATCTCACCCAAGTCGACGAACAGGTTGCCGTAGCTCTGCTGCCAAGCGAGGAGGATGTAGGCGAGGTAGGCCGGGTTGGAATACTGCTCCTCTGCGAAGCCCGCAGGAAGCTGGGTGCCCGACATGTCATACGGTCCGCTCATCGGAGCAGCACCGGCCAAGGGGTACCCTGCGTCGGGGTCCTCCTGCATTCGCTTCGCCATGGCCATGGCGGCATGGCCTCCTTGTGAGTAGCCGCTGACGAAATGTTGCCCATTGAGTCCGATGCCCAATTCCCCCTGCAAGGCCGACACGGCGTCGAGCAGGGCGATGCCGGATTCCGCTTCGGATGCCGCGTGACAATAGGGGTGGAGGACCTCGGTGCTGCTGCCCAATCCCAGGTAGTCCGGCATGAGACACAGGGCGCCTCCCGTCGCCATCAGGAAGCCAAGCTCTCCCTCAAAGCCATCATAGGAAGGGGCGTCGTCACGGAGGAAGAGGGTCCCGTGCATGTACGTGTGGGTAGGCAGGGCGCATTCCACGGTCGTGCCGCTGTCCTCCACAGGGACGAACAAGGCGGCACTGACGGTGTGGGTCGTGCCATTGTATTCCATCGGGTACTGCACGCGGTATTTGGCGACGGCATGGTCGACAGGAAGAATCCCGTCGGGCAGGCTGAGTGCGTTGGCGAGCGCCTGGACTTGAAATTCGGATCGGGTTTCAAGCAGTTCCGCGGTTTGGCCGAGGAGGGAAGGCCCGGTGCAGAATACCGCCAATCCCGTGGCAATGGACATCAAGGAAAAACGCATGCCGTCAAGGTACATCCCCCGATTCTCTTGGGCTTTCTCTCATTACCTTCAGAGCCAGGCAATGCGCAAGATGGTGGAGACAAGTGAGCAGGAATTGGAGCTGTTGGTGAAAGGCGGCGATGAACGCATCCACATGGCGGAGGGCCCCTCCCCGAAGAACCGCTACAACCTCAATCCCCTCGAACCCGCGGACCTCTTGTATCGGGGGTCTTGTACTTGTGGCGTTTTGACCCCGGAGACCCGGTCCTTGGCCTTGGCGGAGGCCGCGGACATGGAGCGGGATGAGGATGAATGGGCCGAGTCCCAGCGTCAACGCTTGAGGGAAATCGCCAGCGCCGGAAGGGATGTGGATGTGATGTTCGGGCCGTCGGGCACGGACTTGTTGTATTTCCCCCTCCTCCTCGCCAGGGCGGCATCGGACCGACCCATCCTCAATGTGTTGTCCTGTCCAGAAGAGTTGGGGAGTGGATCGAGATTGGCCGTCGCCGGCAAGGCCTTCTCCACCGAGACTGCACTTGGAGGCCGTCAGGAAAAAGGCGCGCTCATCCACCCTTCCTTGGCAGGAGAAGTGGTGGAATTGAAGGCGAGGAGCGAGGATGGCTCCATCTGCAAACGGAAAGCCGACATCGAGCGGCTCATCGAGGCCAACCGGGACAAAACGTTGATCGTTCACCTCGTCTATGGCAGCAAATCCGGCATCAAGGATGACCTCGAAGTCATCGCCAGCCATCCCCACGTCCATTGGACGGTGGACCTCTGCCAGTTCCGCGCGGACCCTGACTTGATTGGGGCGTTGCTGGACCAGGGGGCCATGGTGCTCATCACAGGATCCAAATTCTATCAGGCGCCCCCGTTTTGTGGTGCGCTGTTGTTGCCGGGCCGTTACCGGCAGTGGGCACAAGGAGAGGCCATGATGGGGGCCACCGGATTGCGGGACATCATCGCGATGTCGGACATTCCGCCGCATTTTGAGTCGATTCGACAGCACCTCACGGTGCCGGGCAACCGACCCAGCCGGTTGCGATGGGAGTGCGCCTTGCACGAAATGGAGGCGTGTCATGCCATTCCCCGTGAAGACCTCGACGGGGCCATTGCCACCTGGAGCCAGACGGTCAGCGGATGGTTGGAGCAGCAGGACGTGTTTGAATTGATGCCGGACCAGGCCAAGACCAACGATTCCATCATCTCGTTTCGCGTCAAGGTGCAGGGGCGGTATTTCGACGAGGCGGCCATCCGGACCTTGTTCGACCGCTTGACCACGGAGGATGCCAAAGAGGCCGTCGGCCGCCACCGGGTGTTCATCGGGCAACCCGTTTGCTATGGAGACCGGTGGTTCATCCGGCTGGCATTGGGGTCGCACGTCGCGCGTCAAGCTGCAATGCATGGGGCAGATTGGGCCGCCGACCGCCTCCTGGTGCAGTGGATCGCCAACCTCGCCAAGCGGTGTGCACCATGAATTCGTTGGGTTTTGGCGTGCCCATGGAGGCACTCGATGAACGGGATACGGCATTTCTGCTGTACGATTTGTCCAGGATGAAGCGGCGCATTGAGGTGCTGCAGTCCGCATTCCCACGGGGTTTTCATCATGCTGTCGCCATCAAGACCAACCCCCACCCGGCCGTGTTGTCGTTTCTCTTGGGGTGTGGTTGTGGCCTGGAAGCCGCGAGTCGGGAAGAGTTGATGTTGGCCATGGAAGCCGGTGCGACCGGGGACCAATTGATCTTCGATTCTCCCGTCAAAACCCGCGAGGAGATTCAGTGGTGCGTCGACCACTTGCCCGGTTTGATGCTGAATGTCAATGGCTTGGATGAGCTGACCCGAATTCCCCAGAACCATGGGCTGCGTGTGGGCATTCGAATCAACCCCCTCCTGTCAGCTGCAGGCGACGCCTTGTACGATGTGTCGACCCAGCGCTCCAAGTTCGGGGTCCCCATCCTCGAGAAGGAGGCCATTCGCGAGGCGTGTCTCGCGCACGGCGTCACTGGACTCCACATGCACGTGGGCAGTGGCGCGGGAGGGTGGCAAAGTCATGTGGCGGCCGTGGAGCGCCTGCTGGATTTGGCGCAACACCTGGACGACAGCTTGGAGAAAGCAGGGCGGCCTCCATTGGCATTCCTCAACATTGGGGGTGGCCTGTCGGCCCAAGTCGGAGAGGCTGGAATGCGAGATTACGGCGCGGCCATTGCTGCGGTTGGTGCGGGACAGGAAAAGCGCTGGTCCACCGAATTCGGCCACTGGGTGCACGCGCCATGCGGCGCCGTGGTGTCCAAGGTGGAGTATGTGCGCGAAGCATGGGGGGACAACCCCGCCATGGCCTACCTGCATGTGGGAGCCGACCTTTTCACCCGACAGGTGTACCACAAGGCGCTGCCGCTCGCGGTGACCGCGTTCGATGCCGAGGGCACACCCAAATCCGATTTACCGGTCCCCCATGCCCTGGTGGGTCCCTTGTGTTTTGCGGGAGATGTGCTCAGTGACGAAGTGGCTTTGCCCCCGCTCAGCGAGGGAGATTGGATCCGCATCGATGAGGTGGGGGCCAACACCTTGGGGCTGTGGTCCCGGCACTGCAGCCGCGATGTGCCCAAGGTGTTCGTCCAAGCGCCTGATGGAACCGTGACCTGCACACAGCCGCGCACCCGCATCCCATTCTGACATGCCGCGCAGCCTGCATTTTCGACAGTTTGCAGCTTCGTCGGTCCTGCCAATCCAGGCGTTGCCACCGGAGATGCAGCCTGTCGAGGGCCTTGGACTTCAACTGTGGGTCCATGCCGCCTCGGATTGGGCGGTGTCCAAGGCCGGCACTGACTGGGTGTTTCTGACCGGATTGGCCTTTCACCTTGAAGCCCAGTTGGACTTGAAGGGATTGGCCGACCGGTTGCTGGTTGCAGAAGAACCCCTGGACGAGATCGACATGTGGTCCGGATGGTTCGCTGTGGTCCACAGTCGGGGTGGACAGGTCCACGCCTACCACGATGCAGCAGCTGGCCACAAGGTGTACCACCGTTCGCTTCCAGGCGGCGGACAGTGGTTGGGGTCGGACCCCATGCTGTCGGCCCATTGGGCGGAACTGCAGCCCCACACAGACGAGGACAAGCGCACGTTGCACGCATCGGATTGGTGGCGGAAGCGGGGCACCATGGTGGGGGACATGACCCCATTTGACGGGGTGAAACAGGTGGTGGCGAACCACCGCTTCGATTGGAATGCGGGTGTCGCGGAACGGGTGTTTCCACGTCGAGACCGGGTTCCGATGGGGGCGGATGCCGCCATCGATTGGCTCTTGCCTAGACTGGAAAATGTGATGGAGCAGGCCACCCGTGGCAGACAGCTCCAGTTGGCGCTCACGGCGGGTTGGGATTCCCGGGTGTCCTTGGCCGTCAGTCGAAAAGTGGCCGACCGGATTCAATGCTACACCTACCACAGGCCCAACATGCCGGCGGGCTCCCCCGACTTGGTCATTCCGCGTGACATGGCGGCCGAGGGCGTGCAGCACAGGGTCATTCCGGAACAGGCCGATTTTTCGCATCCGGACTGGTCTTTGGCGCAGGCTTCCCATGCGGTCTGCCGTTTCCGGGACTTCCGTCACATGTTGACGCAGTTCCCCGAATTCGATTCGGCCAGCTTGGTCATCGTGAGCTCGGTGAGCGAGGTGACCAAGGGATACTTGGAGCGCATTCCCGTCCACAACGGTCTGCAGGCCGTGCGGGCGGCCCACCTGGTGGAGCATCCGGCCGTGCTCGCCCATTTCGAGCAATGGATGGCCAACAGTCAGCCCGTCGTGCAGCGCCACGGCTACCGGACTTTGGACTTCCTGCATTGGGAGCAGGATGTGACCAATTTCGCCGGCGCCTCCATGCAGCGGGGCAACTTTTCCGTGCCGTTGTTCTCCCCCTTCAATTGCACCCGGATTCTCGACGTCATGCTGTCCACGGATCCTGCCCTACGGGACCACCATGCCCCCCAATTCCACCGCATGCTGATCGAGCGGGCATGGCCCGAATTGTTGCGGTATCCTGTCAATCCATTCCCCAAGGAGAAGGCCATCCGCTTCGCCAAACGGGTGGGGGTGTATCACCCGTACAAGTGGCTGGACAACCGCCTGAGGCCACGCCCATTCAAGGGCTGATCTGCGGGGCTCAACCCCGCGGCGGGAAGTACACGAGGGCGCTGAGGCGGTCGGGGTCGAGGATTTCGTTGGCCACCTCCAGCACGTCGTCAGCCGTCACCGCCTCGATGGCGTGGAACGCCTCCTCCAGCGGCCGGACCCGGTCGTACATCAGGATGCTCTTGCCCATGGTCGACATCCAGCCCGCCCCGCTCTCGGCGCCAAGGGCGATCTGCCCGATGATCTGCTGCTTGGCCTGCTTCAGCGTCACCACACCGAGCCGCTTCTCGCGGGCGTCGCGCAGCTCCTTCATCACGAGCCGCTCCGCGCGGGCAAACGTCTTGACGTCGGTCCCGAAATACACGGTGAACTCGCCGGTGTCGGCGTAGGGGAAGTAGCTGCTCTCGATGTTGTAGCAGATGCCGTGGCGCTCGCGGATGTTGAGGTTGAGCCGGGCGTTCATGCCGGGCCCGCCGAGGTGGTTGGACAACAGCATCAGCGCCGTCCGCTTCGGGTCGTCCATCCCGTACCCCGGGCTGCCGATCACGGCGTGCACCTGGTGGACGGCATGGTCCCCTTCGCGGCGGACCGGCGTGTAGCCTGTCGGCGCCGTCCGCTCGCCCCGCGAGGCCTGCGTCTGTCGTTCCGACAAGTATTTCTCTGTCAGCCGCTTCACCTGCTTCGCCGGCATGGGGCCCACCGAGCTGAAGACGAGCCGGTCGTTGCGGTATTGGCGCTCGATGAACCGCAGCACGTCCTTGCGCCCGAAGCGCGACACCGACTTCTCCGTCCCGAGGATGTTGCGGCCCAGCGCGTGGCCGGGGAACAGCATCTCCTGGAACTCGTCGAAGATGGCGTCGCCGGGGTTGTCCCGCCAGGCGTGGATCTCGTCGATGATGACGTCGCGCTCCTTGGCGATCTCCCGCTCGGGAAAGGTCGAATGGAAGGCGATGTCGGCGATCAATTCTACCGCGCGCCCGATGTGCTCGGACAGGTAGGACGCCGTGATCCAGGTCTCTTCCTTGGAGGTGTAGGCGTTGAGCTCGGCCCCGACGCTGTCGAGCCGGTTCAGGATGTGGAAGGTGCGCCGCTTCGCCGTCCCCTTGAACAGCGAGTGCTCGATGAAGTGCGCCAGACCGTTTTCGTCGTCGCGCTCATCCCGCGACCCCGCCTCGATCAGCAGGCCGCAGTGCCCGACGTTGCGCCCGTCTTCGAGGTGCACGCACCGAATGCCGTTCGGCAACGTCCACGTGTGAAAGGTCGAAGGGTCAGGCGACATGGCCTGCAAAAGTACGCCGCGCCAAAGGGGCACACGAAAAAGAGGAGGCCTTGGTGGCCTCCCCTTTTCGCATTGGAGTGGAATGGGTGGATGTTCCCGACGCTCAATGCGTCATGTGGGTCATGTTGGGCCCGAACAGGACCAGGGCGCTGAGGAAGGCTGCGAGGTCGGACACTTTGCGGGGCTTTTTGTCTCGTGTGCCTCCTTGGTCCGGGGTGCGCTGCGGCTCCCGTGGCGCATTGGAGTCCGGCTTGGGACGCATTGGGCGATCGCAGTGTGGATTCGCTCCGCGAACCCATCCGGTGTTGGCGCTGCGGCGGTTGCCGTCTTGGCGCATCCATCCCTCGTCGCGGCGCCCGCGACGGGCGCGGGCTCCGGGATCCGACATGGGGCGCTTGCGGCGGTTCCAGACAAGGCCACCCCACTCGGAATCGGTGTTGCCCTCTGCGCTGTCCTGTTCCACGCGGGACGTGCAGGCGAGGGGGTCAAAAGTCATGAAGGCTCCGTGGATGGAGACGAAGAGGAGGTCGTTGTTGTGCTTCATGGCGCTGGGGAATTGCGGGTTCGACTTGTGTGATTCCGGCGTTGACGTTGAACGCTCAGTACAAGTGTCCGGCAGCAGGGGGAGCGCCAGGATGACGAACATCATTTCAGCGGATGACATGCCTGTCCCGGCTTCCGAGTCCATGAAAAAAGGGGCCGAAGCCCCTTTTTCACTGAATCAACTTGGGTGGCTCATTCGCACTCCAGGCTGAAGTTGCCAAGGAGCAACAGCAAGTCTTGAATGCCAGTGACACCATCATCATCCACATCGGTTGCGCATGCGCCAATGGAGATCAGGTCACACGATCCGTCGTCGTCGGTGGCATCCGGGTTGAAGTTGTCTGCGTCCGGATTCGTGCACCCGGCCACTTCATCTTCGTCGCACACACCATCTCCATCCGTGTCCGCCGAACAAGGGCCCAACGTGACACAGACATTGTCGACGTAGAACTCTTCTCCGCCCACTGAGAATTCGCTGACGGCCCCGATGAGGTAGACTTTACCCGTGGACTCGCTGAATCCTGTCGTGCGGGTGATGAGCACATCCACCCCGCCGAGGGAGAAGGGGACGCCGGCTTCGTCCGCGAATTCGAGAAACAAGGAGGCGCCATTGACCGAGAGGTTTTCGTCTCCACCGCCATCTGCATAGTCGAAGTCCACGCTGGATACTTGGGGGTATCCGGAAAGGTTGTAGTGGGCATTGGTGTTGTCCAGCCACAGAACCTGACCACTGCCAGCGCCGGAAACACCCCAGTCAATGTAAGGGCTTCCAATGGCGGAAAAGGTGCCGTTGTCAAAGGGCCCAAAGCTCAGGACAAGACCGTCCTCGAGGTACTGGTTCGCTGTGTTCACGGCTCCCACCGCCATGGATTCGTGGGTGAAGGAGATGTCACATGGGTGGTCTTCACTGATGCACACTTCATCAATGATCAACTCGAATCCGCCGATGGTGAAGGTGTTCACATCCCCAATCAGCGTGATCGTGCCGGCAAACCCTGTGGCGGTGGTGGCCCCGCTGACTTCGATGTTGACCCCGTTCACGAAGTCGCCGTCGAGGGCGACAAACTGGGCGTCGACAAAGAGGGGGGAGCCATTGACCGAGAAGTTGATGTCGCCGCCTTGCTGTTCATACGCGATGCAGATGGTGTCGGTCAACGGGATCGCTGGCTCGATGTCAAACGTGGCTGCACAACTCACAAGCTGCGCTTTTTGCCCTGCGCCCAGCGTGCTGGGGAGGAGGGTGGATTCGAGGTAGCCGTAAAACCCGGTTCCAACATCGGAATAGACAGAGTCGATGTACATGGGGATGCCATTGGCAATGGCGACAACGCTGCCCGCGGCAGTTGGGATAGTGGCACCTTCGCTGACATCGCCGTACCGATCGCCGACACTGAGGTCCTCAAAGCCGAAAAATTCATCGCATTGCGCGGTGCAATCGTCGGCGTTGCCCGTGTTCCCGGGCACAAAGTCGTCGCAACCTTCGATGAGGATGACTTGAATGCACTCTCCAACGGTGGAATTGCCGCAGTGGTCGGTGGCTACAGCGGTCCATGTGCGCGTGATGGTCGTCACGCCGGCGGTGGTGGTCATGACGTCGGAGTGGGTCACGGTGACCGATGGCGCCGCGTCACAGTCGTCCGAGACCGAAGCCACAGCTGTGCCCGTATTGAAGGGGGAGAAATCCACGTTGCAGTTGGCGTCCGGCACCAGCGTGGTGTCCGGCGGGCAGGTCAGGGTCAACAGCGGTGCATAGACGTCCTCCAGAACGATGATTTGGCTTCTTTCTGAACTGTTGCCGCATTCGTCCACAGCGGTGATCGTCCGGGTGTAGGTCCCCACGGGCGTCACACATCCGAAGTTGATGGTCCCGATGTCTCCCGCAGTCAGCGTGACGCCACCACACACGTCGGAGGCAGTCACTCCGCTGACATCGGTGGGGTCAAATGTGCCGCAGTTGGCCGCGATTTGGGTCGGCACCGACAGGGTGGGGGCTGTGACATCCACAATGGCGAAGGTCAGCGTGACCGCTGCGGCATTGCCACAGGCATCCACTGCGGAAAAGGTCACGTCCGCCGCCCCAGTGTTTCCACAGCCATTGGACAAAGCGGTGAAGTCATGGCTCCAAGTGACCGGCAGACAACCCGTCGTGGCGTTGACCCCGCCATTGGCATTGAGCCATGCCGCCAAATCAGCGGGATTGCCCATGCCGTCGCATTCGACTTGCAGGCTGGTTCCACCGGTCAGGTAGAGGCCGGTGTTGTTGGTGGCGCAAGACCCATCGTCGTCCGTGGCTTCCGGATTGTAGTTGCTGGACCCGGCCTGGGTGCAACCTGCGATTTCATCTTCATCGCAGACGCCATCACCATCGCTGTCAGCGCAGGCCGCGCTGCCAAACGGATACATGGCAGAAAAGGCCTCTTCCGCATTGCCACAGGGGTGCACGGTCACGTAGAGCTGTCCGCTCAGGTCACCATTGGTGGTGAATTGACCGAGAAGGACTTTCTGGTTGGCACCGGCGATGGCATTCACATCTCCTGGACTGGAGAACCAACCGGCCCCTGCGGGAGCATCGATCAAGACGCCGGATCCTGCTCCACCACTGCCAGGATCGAATTCCGTCGTCCAGGAAGGGGTGTTCGCTGTGACCACGCCGACAAGGCCTTCGCCTGAGGTCAGGTCGGGTTCTTGCTCCAGTCCAATGCTGACCCAACTGTCATAGGCCAATTCGGGAAAGACGGGCAGGAAAGACGGGTCAATGTTGTTGGGCGTCACGGCCCCAAGTGAGGCGTGGAAGAAGGAGCCCGTGGATTCAACCAGGGTCGGGTTGACGTCGGTTCCATAGACGCCAGAAATGAAGTCCGACGCGTCATCCACGTTCATCCAAAGGCGGTAGGTCGCATAGCCTGTGAGGTCAAATGTGCCATTGCCTCCGGAAAGGACCCCCACATCTGACGTCACCTCTTCGACTTCCAGGAAGTAGTTGGCCGGATCGGACGAACAGTCATCACTTGCACTGATGCAGACATCATCGATGTAGAGTTCGTCGCCACCGATGTCAAATTCATCTACATCGCCGATCATGGTCAGAACCCCATAACGCACGTCCTCCACAGGGTCCCAAACACTGGATACTTCGATGGCCACTCCACCAATCGTCGAACCGTGCAGGCTTTGCAGGTTGTTGAATGCATTCGCACCGCCTCCAGTAAGAATGGTCACAGGACTTCCATTGACACTGAAGTTGGATAGAGATCCCTCATGTCCAAAGGAGACACATACCGTATCGGTCACACTGAATGCAGGCTGAATGTCAAAACGCGCGCTGATGCTGCCCAAAAGTGCTCTTTGTCCTGACCCCATTTGAGTGGGGCCGACTGTCGCGGGTTGGCTCTGCAGGTAGACGTAATTGAAGCTGCCTTGCGCAGAATACAAGGGGACGAGGGACATCGTGACACCGTCTATCGTCGACACAGGCGCGCCCGGGGGGGTGCTCACGTTGGCGCCGTTCCCGGGGTCTCCGTAGCGATTGGACAGTGGCAGATCTTCAAAATCAAACAGGGCGTCGCAGTCGGCGTCGCAGCTGAACGGGTCGACAACCTGGCCATTGAATTTGACACAGATGTTGTCCAGGTACATCTGGATTCCTCCAACTTGAAGGGTTTGGACGTCTCCAGTGAGGGTGACCAGACCCACTTCATAGCCGGGGTATCGGGTAGAATTGACAGAAAGGGTGACCCCCGGCGCAATGCTCGAAGGCATGGATTCGATCTCGCCAACGTAAAGCTGGTGTCCATTGACCATGAGGTTGTCGTAACCTGCCCCGTCGAAATACACGAAACTGACTTCTTGAACCCCAGAGAATGCGGTGAAGTCATACAGGGCCGTCGTGGGACCGGGGAGCAGTACTTGTCCCGCTCCAGCCAACGGAAGTGCGGAGAATACAGCTGAATTCCATGGTGGAATGTCCCGATAGAATGTCCCCGTCCCGTTGTCAATCGGGGCAAAACTCAACAGGATGTTGTTCTCCGCGGCAACGACCTCGTAAGGCCATGAGCTGAATGCGCCGGTCTGCATCATGTCGTGGGTGAAGACCGCATTGCACAGGGAGTCCGGTTCGAAGGTGTTGGCCGGAGAAATCACGACGCCCGGGATGTCCACGGAACCGATGCCCAAGCCAGGAGGCAAGGTGTTGAAGGGCATGCTGAGCAAAGTCACAGGGCCGGCGCTCGAGATGAGCGACACGGTGACCACGGAGGCGTCCACCGCGGCCCAACAGTCGGACTCCACACTGAAGGTGTAGGATCCTCCAGCAGGCACCATGACTTCTTCGCTGAAGTTGGTGACGCCCGAAGGAATGGAGCCGGCGGCCACCGTGGTTCCGTTCGCTGCCTCCAATGTCCAGTCCCCAAACGCTCCGAATCCATCGCCATAGCCTTCACTGAATTCTACCAGAATCGACACGGTTGGAGCACCAGACTCGGCGGATGCATCCATCGTGGTCAACAACTGGAAGGCCCGCGTTTCCATGCCCGCGGCCCCGAGGTCTTCCCCACCCTGCAGCAAGTACTGGGGCGGAATGGTGGAGAACGCATACTCGGCGAAGAAGTTGAGTTCTGACGGGCAAGTGGCCGTGCCCGACACCAAATCGATGTCTTCGCCCATGAAGCCGAGTCCATCGCTGTCAAAACCGTTCAACTGGGCGTTGGTGCCCGACGCATATGTGAGCAATCCATCGGCCACGACCTGAGGTTGCTGATTCGCCTGTGCCAGAATACCATCGCAGAGGTCTCCATTGTCGGATGTGCCACTGAAGCTCAACCCCTGTAGGTCGGCGTCGACGCTCCACGCATGGATGGCGCCCGAGTAGGTGGAAGGGTCCACCATCACCAGGGGGCTGGTTCCCTCTTCCGGCAGGAAGGGCAGGACGGTCTCGGTCAGGATGGCCGTGTTGACCTGCAGCTTGGGCAGGGTCAACACCAGGGCATGGGGGTTGTCCGCCAAAAAGCTGGGTTCCACCACATTTCCTCCGAAGTAAAGGGAGACGCCATTGGCCTCTTCCACTGCCACCACGACGGGGTGGGTGACTGTGGCTTCGAGGGATTGGTAGCAGAGGGTGCTTCCCCCATCGCCGGTCGCGCTGTAGCCATAGTCGTCCCCAACAATCGGTGAATAGGCCACCTCGTTTGCGAAATCTTCCCCGGCCATGAAGGCGTCGAGGAAGGAAGCTTCGTCTCCGCCCCCAGGGTAGGGGGTGTCAAAGACCCGGAGGCTGACTTCGGTTTCGATGGTGTCAGGTAGGGATTCGATGTCGATGGAGCATGCCCCGGTTGCACTGCTGAAGGCGAGTTCCGGTAAGAGCAAGTCTCGAATGGAACCCGGAAGGGGGCCATAATGGATACAGGCATCGCTGGCGCAGACCTCGTAGCAGGGTGCCGCACCGGATGCCTCACCTCCTTCTTCATAGACGACAAGGCACACGGACCGGACAAACGGAATGCTGGAGAAACACTTGACGAAGGATTGGGGCAGGGAGTTGAGGTCCAGAGACACAGTGGTCCCATCGCTGTATTTCAATGCGGCATCGTACTCCGCTTCATCCAAGTCCCAGAGTGCCCCATCAATGCTGGTGGCGCTTCTCGTTCCGGCCGTCCCGTAGCAGCCTGGACCACAGAACATCCAGAAGTCCAGCGTGAAAGGCCCGACGGAGCAAGGCGGGTCCGTGCCGTCGCCACCTCCGCATTCCTCCATGGTCACCGTGCGTTGCAACGTGGTGGATGTGGCCGGATCGAACACACAATGTGCTGTCAGGGAGATCACATACGTCCCTGCACTGGCATACGTGTGTACCGGAGGGTGATCGAGGTTGGTGCCGGTCAGGGTGGTGCCATCACCGAAATCCCAATCATACATGACATCTACGGGGGGAGTGAAACCGCCCAGGGCTTTGATGTCCAAGTCGAGACAATCGATCGTTTCGCTCAGGTTGGTCGGCAGGGAGCAGACGGGAGGCGGCATCAGCACTCCACAGTCCATCGCAGTCAGTCCCATGTCGATGGGGTCCAAGGCGAGGGCATTGAATTCCAAATCCACAGCCGACGGTGGCGGAATGTCGAAAGACTCCATGCTCTGAAGGGCGGTCAGATAAGGAATGGAAATGGGGTCGCATGGACCCGATGAGATGCCAAAATCGGTTGGGGTGATGTTGAGGCTGAAAGAACTCGGGTTGAAGGGGCGCTCCCGATAACCGGTCAGGATGAGGTCGACATTGGCGTCTTGATCGGCTTCCCTGGTCATCATTTCTGGGTGGAACACCCAAGGTTGCTCGTGATCATTCGGGAAGGGCGCATACGCCCAGTTGTTGACCGTTTCACCAGCTGCATTGGAGGGCACGCGCAAGGCCTTCATGTCGGCCGGCATCACCTCACCATCCGAAGGGTCGACACTTCCCGTCAAGAAGTAAGGGATGTTGCCTTTTTGACTGACACCGAGGGGGTCAATCCACTCGTGGTTCTTGAGGTAACCGCCCAGGATCCAGCCTCCGTTGGGGTTTTCCTCAAGGTCAAAGGCCTTGATGTTCTCGGAGGTGGACATGGACGAAGGCACATCGATGAACCGGGTATGGATCAATTCGCCATTGGCGGGATTGAAGGAGCTCACCGACATGGATTGGCCATTGAAGTGGTTCATGGCCATGACGAAGGCCCCATCGATTTTGAGAATGTCGGCAGTCACAGTGTGGTCCGTGACGGCCGGCAGGATGAATTCTCGATAGCCTTGGCCCCAGAGTGGGGACCCGTCGTAATCGAAGAGGGCCGCCATGGCCGCTTGGTGGATGTCACCATTGAAGTCGTATGGATTGGTGGAGCCGACCACCGCGATACCGGATCCAATGTCTACGGCTTTGCCGATGTAATCGTGGTCAGGACCATTGGTGGGGCTGTTGAGTTCCCAGCCGTCCAGAAGCGTGGGCGCAGCTGAAGGGGAATAGCTGAAACGGAGGTACAGGCCTCTGTGGTTGCCGCCGGTGGAGGTCACGTCTCCACTCCATCCGGTGCAGACCATGTTGAGGACACCTTGATGGTTGTAGAATTCGATGCCAAGAAGACGGGAGTCTACTGGGTTGGCAGGGTCCGTGGAATCGAGGGAATATTGATGAATCAGGCTGCCGTCGCTTGCATCGACAATGAAGAGGACGCCGCGATCGCTGAAGGTTCCGGTGAGAGACAGCCTGCGGTGTCCGACGATGGCAATGTGGTCACTGTCCGTCCCGGGGACCACCTTCATGTCCGACAATCGGAGGAGGTAGTCCGAGGCCAACTTCACTTCCCAGAGAATGGTCCCATCGTCTTTCTGTCGGATGAGGATGGACGTCCCTTCGGGCGTGGTGCTGGTTGTCCCTGAATTGTATGTGCCCAAGCCGGTGTGGGCGACCGCGGCAACGATGCGATCGGTTCCCCAACTGGCGTCGACCAGGACGTGGCTGTGGTCCAAGTGATTCGGCTCATGATACGCCCATTCTTGTTGGGCTACAGCGGGAAGGGAAGCGATGGTGAGCACGGCGCAGAAAAGGGCGCTGCACCACGGCGAAACGTGAGGCAAGGACTTGAGCATGACAGGGTCAAGTGTTTGGTTGACGTAGAATGTCGAGAAAAATGGCCGATAACGGGCGATAACACGGCCAAAGGCGAAATAAATGGGACTCATGCGGCAATTGGGTAAGGTGACAAGGGCTGAAGGCAGTCAGCCGTTCGGAATGTGAAACAAACGTTCAGCCCATCCCATGATGGTTGTCAGGCGATGGGCTGATGTCGGTCAGCCGAGCCTCAGAAGAGGAGCGTCAACAGAACGCAGGTGACCGCGCCGGCGGCCATGAACCGCAGCGTGTACGGCAAGATGTCCTTGGCGGCGAGGCCGGTGATGCCCAGGAGCGGCAGGGCCCAGAACGGCTGGAGCATGTTGGTCAGCTCGTCGCCGTATGCCATGGCCAGGACGGTGCGGTCGAGGGGGACACCGAGATCGAGCGCCGCGCGGAGAAGGAGCGGGCCTTGGACGGCCCATTGGCCGCCGCCTGAAGGCACGAAGACGTTGACGATGCCCGCTGAAAGCAGGGTCCACAATTCGAAGGTGGCGGGCGTGGAGAGGCGGACCATTGCCATGGACAGGGCTTCCACAAGGCCGGTTCCGCTCATGATGCCCATGATGCCGAAGTAGAGCGGGAATTGGATGAGGATGCCGGAGGTGCCACCGATGGCGGCGTCGATGGAGGCGAGGAACCGTTTCAGGCTGCCGTGAAGGAGGAAGGCGAGGCCGAGCAGGGTCTGGTTGGTCCAATCGGGATCGATGAAACCGAGGCGGGCCGCATCGGGGTGCAGGGCGGCGGACCGCACAGCCAGGACCAGCAGGAGGGTGCCGAACAGGGCGGGCAGGAGGCGAAGGAGGGGGGCGATGCGCTCCCGGGCGGCGGGTGCCACGGGTTGGGGCAGGGCCGGGCCGGTCTGGGGCTGCCGGTCCAGACGGCGGCCAAGGAGGGCAGCCGCACCGGCCACGGCCGCGATCAGGCAGGCGGTGGTCAGGAGGTTCTGGGCGGAAAAAACGGTCAGGCCGAGTGGGAGGGTGGCCGGCAAGAGCGCAGGGTCGATGCCCGCGATGGAGGCCAGGTCGGCGAGGTGGCCCGCCTCGGCCACCTTGATGGGGGCAGAACCGCTCAGGCCGCCGTGCCACACCATGAGGCCGCTGTATCCGGCGGCGCCGATCAGGCCGTAGTGGAGGCGCAGGCCGCGCTCCGTGGCCCGTTCGCCCACCTTCCGGGCCAACACGGCCCCGACGATGAGTCCAAGGCCCCAATTGATCCAGCCGGCGAGGCAGGCCACCACGGCCACCACGGCGGCGGCCCGGGCGTTCGTGGTGCCGGCGAGGTTGACGGCGCGTTGCACGCCGCGGTCGACAGCGGGACTCAGCGCCAGCGCATGGCCGAGCACCAGCATGAAGGCCGCCTGAAACGCGAAGACGAGCAGGGGGCGGTTCCACAGGCCGTCTCGCCAGGAGGTGGCGACCGTTTCAACATCGGCGCCCACAAACAACGCCGCCACCGCCGTGACGGCCGTGAGGCCGAGGGCGATGGCGAGCGGGGAAGGG
>CALBSW010000143.1 GCA_937967465.1 uncultured Flavobacteriales bacterium | reverse complement strand
TGCAGCGGCGGCCACGCGCTTCGGCAGCGGTTGGGCTTGGCTCTGCGTCAAGGACGGTGCATTGGAGGTCTGCTCCACCGCCAACCAGGACAACCCGCTGATGCCGGAAGCCGGCTGCGGAGGCACGCCCATCCTCGGCCTCGACGTCTGGGAGCACGCCTACTACCTCAACTACCAGAACCGCCGCCCCGACTACATCGCGGCGTTCTTCAACGTCATCGACTGGAACGCCATCTCCGAGCGTTTCGCAGCCGCCCGCGGCTGATTCTGCCCTTTCGCCGCATGCGATCTCTCATCCTCGTCGCGGGCGGCACGGGCACCCGCATGAACCGGCCGGTCGCCAAGCAGTTTTTGCCGCTTGGGGGTCGGCCGGTCATCGTTCACACGTTGGCGCGGTTCCGGGAGGCCTACCCGGATTTGTTTGTGGTCCTCGTGCTCCACGAGAGCCTGCACGCGGCTTGGGAGGCCGTGGTGCGCGAGCATCCGGAGGCCGCCGTCGACAGTGTGGTGGAAGGCGGGGCCGAACGGTTTCATTCGGTGCGCAATGGATTGGACGCGCTGCCCCACACGGAAGGCTGGGTCGGCATCCACGACGCAGTTCGGCCGTTTGTGGAGGTGGACACCATCCGGGCATGCTATGACGCTGCGGCGCCGACTGGCGGCGCCATTCCAGTGGTGGCGGTCAAGGACACGATTCGCCGGCTCGACGGCGGGGGGAGCGCCCCGTTGGACCGCGCATCCTTGCGCGCCGTCCAGACCCCGCAAGTGTTTGCCCTCGCACCCTTGCGCGAGGCATACGGGGTCGATTACCAAACGCATTTCACCGACGACGCCTCGGTCTGGGAAGCTTCTGGACGGGAGGTGGCGCTGGTGGAGGGCGATTTGCACAACCTCAAATTGACCACGCCGGAAGACTTGCTCAGCGCAGAGGCCTTCCTCCAGCTCAGGCAGGGGTCGACCGGCGAATGACGCGGTCGTAGGCCACTGTCGCCAGGGCCGTCAACACCAGGCTTCCACCGATCAGCATGGGCGTGAGGTCCATCAGGTCGTCCGCCATGCTGCCTGTGACCCAAAGGGTGACGGCTGCGAGGGTGTTGTTGACGAAGTGGGCGAGCATCCCGGGAATCAGACTGCCACTGCGGTAGGCCAACCAGCCGAAGAGGGCGCCGAGCAGCACCCGTGGAAGGAAGCCATAGAATTGGAAGTGGATGGCGCTGAAGATGATGGAGGCCAATGCAATGCCCAGCCAAGCCTGACCCGTGGCGCGAATCAGAAGGGGTTGGAGCACGCCCCGGAAGGCGAGCTCTTCAAACACTGCCGGCAAGGCCGCCACACTCAAAATCACGATGATGCGCCGTCCCCCATCGGCCATGGCCAGGTAGGTGGTCAAGGCCTCGATCATCTCCTCGAGTGGAAGGAAGAGCGCTTCGAGCGCACCGCCCTCCGGGATGAGGGTGCCGTTCCATTCGTAGCTGGCAGCCAGGAGGGGACTGCACACCACGGTGGCCAACACAGCGAGGAACAAGGCGGCAGGGATGCGCCCGGCAGCTTTTCCTGGTAGGCCGACGGGGAACGCGCCAGACCAGATTTTGCCTGCCACCCAAGCGGCGCCTCCAAAGCCCACAGCTTGGCTTATCAAATTCTGCAGGTGCAATTGCCACCACACGCTGTCCTCGGTGGGAAGGGCCTGTCCTGGCGACATGGAGAACGCTTCCCCGAACACGGTGGCAGCCACAACGGAAGCCGCAATGGAGGCCAGTACGGAAGCGACGAGAAGGATGCCCAGAAAGATCAGGGTGCGGCTCAAGGCCTGCATGCGGTCGGCGGGCTCGGACTTCATGGGCCCAATCTACGCCGGCAGGACGGCGTCGCCGTAGGTCCGCTTGACGTTGTCGAGTGTGGCGTGCAGGACAGCAGGGTCGTCCTCGGTCACGAGGGTCAAGCGGTGCTCCTTGAAATGCGGCAGGCCGCGGAAGTAGTTGGCGTAGTGGCGGCGCATCTCCACGACACCGAGGCGCAGGCCCTTCCACTCGAGGCTGTGGTCGAGGTGCTGCCGCGCGGCTTCGACGCGGTCTGCCACGGTGGGCGGAGGCAGGTGCTCGCCTGTGGCGAAGTAGTGCTTGATCTGGTCGAAAATCCAAGGGTTTCCAATGCTGCCACGACCGATCATGATGCCGTCGACCCCGAATTCCTTGCGGTAGGCCAAGGCCTTCTCGGGGCTGTCGATGTCGCCATTGCCGAAGACGGGGATGTTCATCCTCGGATTTTCCCGAACCTCCCGGATCAGGGTCCAGTCGGCCTCGCCCTTGTACATCTGGGACCGGGTCCGGCCATGGATGGAAATGGCTTGAATGCCGACGTCCTGCAAACGCTCGGCGACCTCGACGATGTACTTGGTCTTGTCGTCCCAGCCGAGGCGCGTTTTCACGGTGACCGGCAGGTCGACGGCATCGACGATTTCCTTGGTCATCGAGACCATCTTGGGAATGTCCTGGAGAATGCCGGCGCCCGCTCCTTTACAGGCGACTTTCTTGACCGGGCAACCGTAATTGATGTCGAGGACGTCGGGTCCGGAGGCGGCGGAGATTTCTGCCGCCCGGCGCATCGAGTCGATCTCAGAGCCAAAAATCTGGATGCCGATGGGGCGCTCCTTCTCGTAGATGTCGAGTTTCTGGCGGCTTTTGGCCGCATCTCGAATCAGGCCTTCCGAGCTGATGAACTCCGTGTACATCATGTCGGCCCCGTGCTGTTTGCACAACGTGCGGAACGGCGGGTCGCTCACGTCCTCCATGGGGGCGAGCAACAGTGGGAAGTCTCCCAATTCGACGGGACCAATGCGGACCATGGTGCAAAATTACGCCGCGTCGGGCGCCATCCGGCGGACGAGGTACGCCACCATCGCTGCGCTGAACGTGCCCCCCACTCCGAGGACCACGAGCAGGACCCCGGCCACATCCCCGAAACGCAGCGCCACGGGGTAGGCTGGCACCATGGCGCCTTCGAGGCGCACGAGGCCGAACCGGTCCTGCAGCCATACGAGGGTGAGCCCGATGACCAGGCCGGCGACCGCGCCGACGGCATTGATCAGAAAGCCCTGCCAGCTGAAGACGCGCCGAATGTCGCGCGGGGTCATGCCGATGGCGGCGAGGGTGTCGATGTCCCGGCGCTTGTCCAGCAGGAGCATGGTGAGGGCGGCGAGGATGTTGAATGCCGCGACGATCAGAATGAAGCTCAGGATGGCGAATGTGGCCCACTTCTCCGCTCGGCTCGTCGAGTGAATGAGGGCATTCTTTTCGCGCCGGGTGCGGGTCAACAGCGTGTCGGACCAGCGCTCGTCAATGGAGGCCCGCAGTTCTTCCACACTCCAGCTCGCGGCCGGCACGACTTCCACCCTGGAAACGAGTCCGGGCCGCTGGAGGACCTCTTGTGCGAAGCCGAGGGAAGACAGGATGTGCCGCGCGTCGATGTCGGCATTGACACTGAACGTGCCGCACACCGGAAGGGTGCGGGAGACGAGCAGGGATTCGAAGCCGCCATCGAGCAGGTTGAGTCCCCGGGACCGCCCGAGTTGACGTCCCCGCTTCGGTGCGCTGACCGTAAGGGTGGCCGGGGCATCGGCTTGGAAGGGCAGGCGCAATTGACTTGCCACACCCAGGCCGACATAGCCACAAGGTGATCCCAACGTATCCTGGCGCAGGACATCCCCGCGGCGCAGCCGACCCTGCAGTCCGGTTCGGCGAGCGTGGTCGATGTCAAAGCCGAGCAACGAGACGACCACAGGCTCGCCCTGTCGCCGAACGACCACGTCCTGTTGCAACACACCGCCCGCCCAGTCGACACCAGGGTGGGCCGCGAGGCTGTCGACCCAAGCATCATTCAAGACCCGGCCTTCGGCAGGCAGGATGGCGAGCTCCGTATCGAGACTGGAGAACAGCTCTTCCACGAGCTCTTCGATGCCGTTGAATGCACTCAGGATCGCGATCATGGCCGCGCACACCGCGGCGACCACCACCACGGAGATGCCGCTCACCAAGTGGATGAGGCGCTGGGATTTGCGGGCCCAGAGGTAGCGTCGTGCGATGCGGAAAGGAACGTTCACGCGGTGGTCTGCACGGGGTTCAGTCGTCCTTCAACAAGCGGTCGATCTCCTCGTACCGGTCGAGGCCGTCGTCGAGGTAGAACCGCAATTCGGGCATCTTCCGGAGGTTCTTTCCCACTTGGCCGGCGAGCGTCTTGCGGATGTGATACCCATCCTCTTGCACCAGCTCGAGTCCCGCTTCCGGGGTCCCGGCAGAGGCCACAGGCAAGAAGCTCAGGTAGACCCGGGCGAGGGACAGGTCCGGCGTCAGGCGGACGGTGGTGACGGTGATGAAGTGACCACCGTAGCGGATGGAGGACTCCCTTTGGAGGAGGGTGCCCAATTCCCGTTGAAGCAATGCGCCGATGCGCTCCTGTCGAATGCCTGCCATGTCAGTAAAGGAAGTGGTTGTGGGGGAATCGCTGCACGTGCAGCTCGCGGACCTCGGCGTACAGCACTTCGCGGAGGCTGTCCATGCCCTCCTTGGTCTTGGCCGAGAGGAAGAGCACCGGGCCTTCGTGGTCTGCGAAACGGTGGCGCAGCCCTTCGATGAGGTGCGCGCGTTCAACTTCGCCCTGCGGGTCCCGGAGCTGGTCAATCTTGTTGAAGACGAGCATGGTGCGCTGGGTGCCGGCACCGATCTCCCCCAAGGTCTCCTCGACCACACGCAGGTGGTCTTCGAATTGGGGGTGGGACACATCGATGACGTGTACCAGAAGGTCGCTTTCGCGTGTCTCGTCCAGCGTGCTCTTGAAACTCTCGACCAGCTGGTGGGGCAGCTTCCGAATGAAGCCCACCGTGTCGCTCAACAGGAAGGGCAGGTTGTGGACCACCACCTTGCGCACCGTGGTGTCGAGGGTGGCGAAGAGCTTGTTTTCGGCGAACACCTCGGATTTCGAGAGGCGGTTCATCAAGGTGGACTTGCCGGCATTGGTGTAGCCGACCAGCGCCACACGGACGAGGGCACCGCGGTTGCCGCGCTGGGTGGCCATCTGGCGGTCGATGGCGGCGAGGTCCTTTTTGAGCGCGGAAATCCGGTCGCGGATGATCCGGCGGTCCGTCTCGATTTCCTTCTCACCCGGTCCCTTCATGCCGATGCCGCCCTTTTGTTTTTGCAGGTGGGTCCACATGCGGGTCAAACGGGGGAGCAGATACTGGT
>CALBSW010000142.1 GCA_937967465.1 uncultured Flavobacteriales bacterium | reverse complement strand
GGAGGCCCCCTACGTGGAAGGCACGCCCCAATTGCAGATCACGTCCCTCGACTACAGCCGGTTCACAGGCCGGATTGCCATCGGACGGCTGTTCCGCGGTGACCTCCACGCCAACCGCGACTACATGCTCTGCACCGCCGACGGCCAGCGCAAAGTGCGCGCCAAGGAGCTGTTTGTCTTCAGCGGACTCGGCAAGGAGAAGGTGGACCACGTCCGGTCCGGCGACCTCTGCGCCATCACCGGCATCGAGGACTTCGAGATCGGTGACACCCTCTCCGACCTCGAGCAGCCCGAAGCCATGGAGCGCATCGCGGTGGACGAGCCGACCATGAGCCTGCTGTTCACCATCAACACCTCCCCCTTCCTGGGCAAGGACGGCGAATTCCTGACCAGCCGCCACATCCGCGAGCGCCTGGACAACGAGCTGCAGAAAAACCTCGCCCTGCGCGTGGAAGCCACCGACAGCGAGGACAAGTGGAACGTTTACGGACGGGGCATCCTTCACCTGTCCGTGCTCATCGAAACGATGCGCCGCGAGGGCTACGAACTCCAAATCGGCAAGCCCCAGGTGCTGTTCAAGGAAGTGGACGGCGCGCGCCACGAGCCGTTCGAGCACCTCGTCATTGACGTGCCTGAAGCCAATGCGGGCAAGGCGACGGAACTCGTCATGATGCGCAAGGGCATGCTGCAAGTGATGGAGGCCAAAGGCGACATCCAACACATGGAATTCCGCATTCCCTCCCGCGGCCTGATCGGCCTGCGGAATCAGGTGCTGACCGCCACGGCAGGAGAAGCTGTGATGACGCACCGATTCGATGGGTACGAGCCCTATGCCGGCGACCTCGAGACCCGGCAGGCAGGCTCCCTCGTGAGCATGGAGACCGGCCAAGCGCGGGCCTATGAAATCGACCGGCTACAGGACCGCGGCATCTTCTTCATCGATCCCGGCCAGGACATCTACGCCGGTCAAGTGGTGGGCGAGTGCGCCCGCGACAAGGACATGGAGCTCAACCTGATCAAGGGAAAGAAGCTCAACAACATGCGCGCCTCCGGCAGCGACAAAGGCCTGCGCATCGCACCTGCCCGCAAGCTCTCCCTCGAGGAATACATGGAGTGGATCGCCGACGACGAGTACCTGGAAGTCACGCCAGCTGCCCTGCGGGTGCGGAAGATTCCGGGCCCTCCAAGCCCCTTTGCCAAGTAACAGGACGCTTCGTCACCCACACCCTCAAGTTGACCGCTTGCGGGATTGAGCGCAGAAGGAAGCCGTTGGCCCCTAACTTCGTCGGTTCATGACGCAAGCTCATTTTGAATTGCCTACCGTCCGTTTCGGACGCGACACGACAGGATTCGCCAAAACCCTCCGCCAGCGCGTAGACGCTTATTTCAAGGAGAACGGCATCCACAAAAAGGCCACGACGGGCATGAAGTTCAAGACGGTCGTTCTGCTGTCCGCCTACTTCGCTCCCCTCGCCCTCATCACCCTCGGTGCGACCGGTGGCGGCTGGGCCTTCTGGGTCGCCGAAGTCCTGATGGGACTTGGACTCGCCGGCATCGGCATGGCCGTGATGCACGACGGAAACCACGGCGCTTACAGCGAGAACAAGACCATCAACAAAATCGTGGGTGGCGTCCTCGAACTCGTCGGCGGAAACAGCGAGATGTGGCAAATCCAGCACAACGTGCTGCACCACACCTTCACCAACATCGACGGCCTGGACGAGGACATCGATCCGGGTCCGGTCTTGCGCTTCTCCCCACTGAAGCCCCTCAAGCCATGGCACCGCTACCAGCATTACTATGCATGGTTCTTCTATGGCCTGATGACCCTCCTTTGGGTGACGGTCAAGGATTTCATCGCCATCAAGAAGTACGAGAAGTTTGGCCTGCTGAAGCGCATGGGCAAGTCCAAGCAGCAGCTCATGACCAAGATCATCTTGGCCAAGGTGATCTACTACCCCATTGTGGTGGGCCTGCCACTGATGTTCAGCGGACTTGGTGCGGGTCAGGTCATCGCCGGATGGTTGCTCATGCACTTTGTTGGCGGGTTGACTTTGGGCATCGTCTTCCAACCGGCCCACGTCATGGAGGACCACGACTACATGCCCGCTGAAAAAGGGGGCGTCATGGAGGATGACCCCATGAGTCATCAGCTCAAGACCACGTGCAACTTCGGCACCAAGAGCCGCCTGCTGAATTGGTACAGCGGTGGACTCACCCACCAGATCGAGCACCACCTCTTCCCGCACATCTGCCATGTGCACTACCCGAAGATTTCGAAAATCGTGCGCGAGACCGCCGAAGAATTCGGATTGCCCTATCGGGCGGACACCTCCTTCTGGGGGGCGCTCAAACTGCACACGGCCCAGCTGAAGCAGCTTGGACGGGCGTGATGTCGGCGCCATTCGGCGCGGCATACAACCACATTGATCAGAGGGCCAGCCGTCAGGTTGGCCCTTTTTGTTGGGGTCAGAACCAGAGCAACAGCTCCGTTCCGATCATCCGGGTGAACGGGCTCTTCTCACCGTGACGGGGCACGAATTCCGTAGCGAGTGATGTCCCGCGCACGGCACTGTGCCCCACACCCACATGGACATTCAATCCGACGCGGGACACGGGGCGCCATTCCACCCCCACCATGCCGCGGACGTCCGTACGCACCCACTCCATTCGCCCGACTTCACTCGTCCCGGGAAACAATTGGGTTCGGAAGGATTCTTCGGCGTATTCAAGCCCAATCAAGCCTTTGAGGCGGCTCCGCTTCATCCCATGGGGATACGCGCGCACCCCCAACGTGAGGATGGAAGCCTGGTCGAAGTGGTCGGGGCGCTGCCGCACAGCCAGGGCCGCAGTCTCATCGGAGCTTCCCATGAGCCCCACGCCCAGATGCAGGCGGACCTCGTCGTGCACTGGCACGGCCACATGGAGGTTCTGCCACCCGGCTGCCCACAGCGCACCGTCCACGCCGACCCCCACGCCGGACATCTGTCCGTGTGCGGTACCCAAGGCGAGCAACATCGCGATCCAAAGGGGAGCAGCCCATTTCATCTTCTCTAAGTTACGCAAATGTTAACTGAATGTTACGCGCTCACAAATTGAACGTAAACAACCCCGTGTTGGCGCACGAAAAAAGCCAGCACGAAGGCTGGCTTTTTCAATCGGGAAGGCCCGGTATTACTTCTTGACGATGGTCACCTTGATGGCCGACGGGCCCTTGTGGCTTTGCTCCACTTCAAAGGTCACCTTGTCTCCCTGCTCCACTTCCTCCTTCATGTTGGTGACGTGGGCGAAGATGCTCTCTCCACTGTCCAAATCACGGATGAATCCGAAGCCTTTGTCAGGGTTGAACATGGTCACCTTGCCGCGACGGGTCTTGTCCACAGGCGGCATGTCCTCGTCTTTGGGAACGCTGATCTGGATGTCCTCGAGGTTGATCTCCTCGCGTTCGGTGGGATCTGGCGGCTCGTCCACGATGCGGCCGAACTCGTCCACATACGCGATCATGTCAGGGCTGTCCAAGGTCCGCTTGTTGGCCTTGGCCTCCTGCTTCTTGAGCTCCTTCTCTTTCTTCTTCTTGGCGCGCTTGGCTTCACGCTCCCGCTTGCCGAACGTTTCTTGTGATCGTCCCAAATCGTTGAATTTTCCCGCAAAGGTAGGCGGCAGGCCTCACCCTTGGGCCCATCGATCGCCATGCGTTGTCCACGATGCGGCATGGAGTCCGTGAACGGACCCTCGACTGCCATCAGCCAACGCGAACCACCTCGCACTGCGCCCCCCTGAATTCCACGGTCGAACCCGCCACCGCGCCGCGCAGCACAACAGCCAATGGCGCGTCCGAGGAAATGGCGTGAAACTTGGTTCCGTCGGGCAATTGGAGCGCCCCGAGGGGAACCCCGATGAAGAAGTTCCCTGCACCGCATTCCACCCAGGCCCCGGGCCCCGCCTCCGTGCGAGGCTGTTCTGGATTCAAGCGCCGAAACACCGAGGACATGGCCTCGACCCGCGAAAAACGCTGCCCAGCCTGCTCAATCTCGAGCTGCACCATGGCCCGTCCGGTTTCGTGTTTGTCACCGGCCGTGCTCTTCGTCTCCTTGGTCAAGCTCGCCCGCAGCGTGTCGAGTTCCGTGCGTGCACGGTCCATCGAAGCGGTGAGGGCATCGGCTACGGTTTGGACGACCACATCCCGCTGGGCGCTCATCGGTGCAGGATTCGCCAAGCCCCGTCCACGGAGGTCATCTCACAGGACAACGTGGGCGCCGACGGGAATTCCATGTGGACCACGAGGATGTCGGTCCCTTCCCATTCGGCCCGGAGAAACCCTCGGTCCCACTCTGCCCTGCGCAGTTCCGCTTGTGCGGCCTGGCCGCTTTCCATGACAGCAGAGCCATTGAGGAAGGTCTCCACTTCGAGCTGATACCCTTTGAACCGAGGGATGGCGTGCTGCGCCACCCACGCTTCGGCCTTGTCCCATTCCCGAGCATCCACGGCTTGGAAGTAAGCCGTCGCAGTCCGACGCTGTTCTGCATCGAGGGGGGCTGTGCGGGTGACCACGCCCCACGCCTCGCCCTCCAGTTCCATGGTGAGGATCTTGAAAGACCGGCCATCCGGATCCACACGCACCCGGTACCGTCCCGCCAAAGCGTCCACCGGTTCGCAGGTGAAAACGGACACGCCGAGTCGGTTGCCTTCCCTGCGTTTCTCTTCCGCTTGTCTTTCGCGCGCCGCGTCAGGCAGGTTGGCCATGCGGCTGGCCGTCCGGGCTTCTTGCCATTGGTTCCAGTCCAACCAGGCCTCCCGTTCCCGGAGCACGACCTGCTTGGCTCCATCGTCCCATCGCCCTTCCAATTGCGCGGAGAGGTACTCGCGGGCCACGGGCTCCCAACCCGTGGGACACTCCTGCGCCCACATTCCCCAACCGACCGAACCGGTCCACAACAGGACCGCCATGCGATGCATCCAAGCCATGCCTCAAACATCGCGGAAAACCCACAATTCACGACGTGCCTCCCAGCCAAGGAAAACGAAAGTCACCCGCAGGCATGACGCCCATCAATGCTGGACTGTCTCTGCGGGGAGACCATTGCACTGCTGGCATCGCGCACAGCACTTGCCCATCCCAACCAAAGAATGCCCCATGAATCAACGTCCCATCCCCGTGGTTCAAGCCACCCCCAAGTGTCCCCAGTACGGCTTCCTTCACGCCCGCAGCCAAGGCCGCATGATCCCGGCCTTCATTCACCCGAACGCCACATCTGTCCTTCGCTCCACGTGGGACACCGGTCCGCAGGACATCCTGATCTGCACCCACCAGAAAGTGGGCACCCACCTGACCAAGAAATACGTCGTGGAAATCCTGCGCGCAGCAGGCGCCCTTGATTTGGACCACCCCGCCGCGCAAGGCGACATCGGCAAATCTGCCGTCCCGTGGCCTGAAGTGATGGTGTCCCAAAGCGGGATGGAGACCTTCGACACCTTCCTCCGCCGAACCGAAGGCCAACCCCGCATGGTCTACACCCACGCCAATGCAGACGAACTGCCCGTGAGGACCCTGCATCCCGAGACCAAGGTGATCATGACTTACCGCGATCCGAAAGGTGCCGCGGTCTCGCAATACCACTTCTACCGGAACCACCCCACCTTGGGGGTTGCAGACGACCTGCCCCTCTCCCGATTCGTGGACTTCTTCCTCGAGGGCGACCTGTACTTCGGCGATTACCACGAGCACGTGTCCGGCTACTTCAACGCCGAACAGCATGGCATCCGGCCAGAACAGCTCCTCCCCATGCGGTTTGAAGATCTGGTGAATCAGAAAGTCCGGTCCGTCCGAACCCTGTCGCGGTTTCTTCTGGGTCAACTGCTGCCCTTGGAAGCCACGCGGAACGTGGCGTCGAGCACGGAATTCAACACCATGAAGCGCGCCATTCAGGACAACCCCGGGAGCTTCCACTTCAACCCGGACCGCTTTTTCCGGTCGGGCAAGAACGACTGGGCCGAACAACTCAGCCCGTCCGACGTGGACAAAATCGATGCGAAGACCCTGCTGACCTGGGGGAACTTGGCACGACCAGAACACCACACCCGACTCAACGCCCAATCCAACGCCGCATGAGCCTCTCCACCCTCGACAGCCTGAGACACATCTTCGAACGGGACCTGCAAGTCCTGTATGAAGAAGTGGAAGCCACCCCGGACGACACCCTGTGGCGCACCCCGAACGGCATCCCGAACTCGGTGGGCACCCTCGCCGTGCACTTGTGCGGCAACCTTGAACATTTCATCGGCCACCTGCTGGGGGGCTCTGGCTACCAGCGAGACCGGGCGGCCGAATTCTCGGGCACCCCCTTGCCGAAGTCCGAAGTCCTCAGCCGCATCACCGCCTGTGCTGTGGCCGTCGACCGTACCCTCAGCGCCCTGCCCCCGAACACACTGGACGACCCCATGCCCGAGCCGCCCCCACACCATGCCGGGCGGTCGAAACGGTTCTTTCTCCTTCAACTTAGCTGCCACCTGTCTCGCCACATGGGCCAGCTCAATGTCCTGAGGCGCATGCGGTGGTGACCCAAATGCAACTTTGTTGAAGCGCGCGGGTTATCCTTGCAACAAACCTGTAACCGACTCCATGCGCGCGCCTTTTTTCTTCGGCCTTTTCCTGCTGAGCTCCTTGCTCCACGCTCAGGATGATTGCCTGTTTACCGCCGACATCACCACCTCCACCGCATTGTGGGGTGACGAAGTCAGCTGGACCCTCTACACCACGGACGGCGACCCCGTCGTGTCCGGGGATGGTTTCGAGACCAATGCCGTGTCCACGACGACGGCGTGTCTGGAAGACAGCTGCTACGTGCTGGAGATGATCGACACCTTCGGAGACGGGTGGAATGGTGCAGAAGTGACCATCTCCTTCGCTGCACTGGGCATTGAATTGGGCAGCTACACGCTGGAACAAGGCGACTACGAGACGCTGTTCGTTGGAATCGGTGACTGCGCCGACAACGATTGGACGCCCACCGGTGGAGGCAATGGTGGCGGCAATGGCGGTGGTGCCGTGGACACTTACGGTTGTCAGGACCCGGCCGCATCCAACTACGATCCGACCGCCACGATCCACTGCTGCTGCGAATACGACGAGGATTGCACGGGATCCAATACGTTGACCCTCGTCGAGACCGGCGGTGTCGATTCGGTGTTCTTCGGGTGGTTCCTGCAATACACGGTGGTGGGCACGGATGGACTCCACTGGACGCCGACCTACACGGGTGTCAACGATGCGGGACAATGGGTCACCGAAGGCTGCATTGCGGACGGATGCTACAACGTGACCGTCCACAACTCCTTCTCCACCGAGCCCGTCTCTGTGGACGTGCTGCTCAACGGCGAAGTGGTGGACACGTATACCCTTGACGTTGGAGAGTTCCAATTCGACACCTCCCTCGGTGTCAACGTGGACGACTGCGAACCCTTCGTCCTGGGATGCACCGACGCAGAAGCGCCGAACTACAACCCGGATGCCACGATCGACAACGGCACCTGTCTGGAGCCCTGCGATTGCCCCGACGTGTTCGATCCGGTCTGCGGCTACGACTACTACTCGGGCTTGACCATGACCTTCAACAACCTCTGCGAGTTGGAGTGTGCCGGTGCCTACTTCCAGTGGGAAGGCGATTGTGCGGACGTGCCGGTGTACGGTTGCATGGACCCCGATGCCCTCAACTACGATGAGAATGCGACCGTCGACAACGGATACTGCCAATACATCCCCGACTGCGGTGACGACCACCTCGTGGTGACCGCGTCGAGCGTCACGGGACTCGATTCCCTGAACGGCAACATTTTCGGCGGCGGTCTTTCCGGCTACTTCACTGGAATGGAAGGCTACGTCAACACCTTCATCGGTGTTTACGACGCGGAAGGCAACTACACCGCGTATGGCTGCATGGCCGATGGATGCTACAACTTCTACGTCACCAGCTCCGGCTGGGTGCCCGGCGGTTCCATGGAAGTGACCGTGGACGGGGGCGACCCGATGACATTCGTCTTGGGCGCAGATGAATACAGTGCCGTGTTCCCCTTCGGCATCGGCGTGGACGACTGTGAGGTTTACATCCCAGGCTGCACGGATCCGGAAGCCCTGAATTACCACCCGGACGCTACCGAAGATGACGGCTCCTGTGAATACCCGTTCACCTGCCCGGATGGCCACATCGTGGCCTCAGCCTACGTGTGCACCTTCTCTGGCGGTGACGAGGTGGGCCTGTCCATCACGGACAGCCAGGGCAATGTCATCTACGACCAACAGGGCTTCCCCAATGGCACCATCGATTTCTTCGACCTCTGCCTCGATCCGGAAGAGTGCTACACGGCCACGCTGACCAACCTGGCCGGCAACGACACGTGGAATGGAGGTTACTTCTGGATCCACGTCGGCAACGTCGAATGGGTCAACGGCACGCTCGACGGGTCATCCTATGAGGAGATCGTCTTTGGCACGGGAGAGGACTGCGAGGATTCCGTCACGCCCGATGGCACGGAGGTGACCTTCGGCTGCACCGATCCATGGGCCATCAATTACGACCCACTCGCCATTCTCGATGATGGATCCTGCGAATACGAAGACAACACTGGCGGCGGTAGCAACCCCGTGGACACCCTCGACTGCGGAGACGGCTTGAACCTGGTGGCCGGCATCTTCATCAGCGGCGACCCCTTCCTCAGCGAAGTGGGCTGGGCCCTGCTCGATGAAGACAGTGCCGTGGTGATGAGCGGCGGTGGCAACGACATTGGCGCCGACGGCGTCATCAACCCCGTTCAGGCCTGCTTGCCGGATGGGTGCTACACCCTCGAGCTCTATGACTCCTTCGGCGACGGCTGGGGAGGCGGCATTCTCATCCTCTCAGCGGGAGATGAGGCCCTCACGTTTACGCTCGACCTCGACTACGCCTCCTTCCCCTTCAATGTCGGAGACGGCTGCGGAGAGATCCTGACCATCACCGGTTGCACCGATGCAGGTGCCACCAACTTCAATCCGGATGCCAACGAGGACGACGGTTCCTGCGAATTCGCCTTCTGCCCGCTCATCGAAGTGAAGTTTGTGACCTACACCTTCAGCAATGGTGCAGAAGTGTCCTGGACGATGGACGGCACGGATGAAGACACAGGCGAGGCCATTTCGATGACCTCGGACGGATTCTCCGACAATGGGGTTCACACCCACACGACTTGCATGGCTGCGGGCTGCTACGGCATGACCCTGCACGACGCCGGTGGCGATGGCTGGGACCAGGGCTGGCTCGAAATCTGGGTCGATGGTGAATTGCTCACCACTGGAACGTACCAGGCCGATGGCGTGAACGCGATGGACTTTGGTGTCGGCGTTGCGTGCGGGGACGATCCGGAGGTTGGAGGCGACATCACCAACGCGGGCATGAGCGGCTGGAACGACGGCGTCGACTTCAGCCCCTACCCGACCCCGACCGGAGAGATTGTCAACGTGCTTGGCACTGGCTTCGACAACGAAAGCCCGGTAGTAGTCCGCGTCCGTGATGGCATGGGCCGCTTGGTCCGCTCGCGTGAGGTCATCCCAGGACAAGGCCCGGAGGGCTGGATTTTCGATGTGCGGGATTGGTCCGCAGGCATCTACACGGTGGAAGGCACCCAAGGCACACACCGCGCCCGGGCCCGGTTCATCGTCGCCCGCTGATCGCCTCTTCCGCCCGATTTCGGGACGCGCCCCCTGGTTGTTTTTGGACATCAGGGGGCGTGTTTATTTTTGCCCTGACGTACGAGACGCTATCCACAATTGTGGAAAACCAGTGTTCTTACGTTGTTGAATTCCAGTCACTTCGATAGGCTGGAGTTTCCAAATACTTTCCTCACCATTGTCGTGTCAGCGACGGCAAAACACCAGGCGACTGGTGGCTTGATGGAAGGGCAACCAACCACCGTCCGAACATGTGGGGCGACCCCATGAGCGCACTGCTTCGCAGAATCTGACCGGCACCGCGAAGGCGATGTCGAATGCCGCCCTCGGCGACGACAGCATCCTGAGAATGGATGGGGCCTTGTGCCTGACGAAACGTGTTTCGTCCTGGATTCAAAGAGGACCACCCACCACCGGCTTCGGCCGGGGTTGCCCAGCAACCAGGGCGCCGACCTGCGAAGGCCGGCCCTTCCTTCGGGAAGCGGGATGAGATGGCCACCGATCATTCGGTGCCATGCGGAAGGCCGATCATCGAAAGATGGGGGGCCGACATCCAGAGGCGTTTTCGTCTCAGGATGGAACCGACGGAAGACGGGAGGTGATTGCCGCAAGGCAAGCGGCCCCTGATGCTTGGGGCGGACAATGCAAATTGTTCGTTCGACCTCGCCGAGCAATCGGAGAGACCGAGATGGCCACGGCCGTCCGGGTGCAGCAGGGACTACCGCATGGTTCAGGCCGAATCACATCCCAGACACCTAAGGTATTCGGGGCGCCGTCAATGGCGCAGCACAGGACGCCCCCCCGTTTCCTGTGAGCAGCCACACCAACAGGTGGTGTCTGCCCGACAGAATCCGCACCAGAAGGAGACGCTCAGGCCCTCCGAAAGGTGCGGATTTTCTGCTTTCAGGCGCGGCGCCTGAAGGGCACGTCCTCTTTCAAATTCGATGGCAAGCCGGCTTCAGTCGGCCAAATGGCGTTTCGCAATCCGCTCCAGCGGGCCAGGACAGGCCTTCATGTGACATGCCTCACATCCGCCAACCACTGCAGAATAGGTCTCCGCACTGGGGGCAGCATTGAACGCCGCAACATGGTGTGCAAACGCTTTCGAAAATGCGGTGAAGCCCTCCACCAGCATGCTGCTGTCTGTCGGTGCCAATTGCGTGAAGTCGATGTCGGTGAACTGTGCCTCCTGCAAAGCCGGATCGCGGTTCTCGACCAAGGTCTTCACGCCCAGCAACTCCGCATCGAGCATCCGCATGCTCTCCGCCAGTTCGGAGGTACGGTTGGGTTGGGCGGGGGCCAATCGCGGCGTGCTTTGCTGCTCGCACGAGGCATCCCCTCCGGCGCATTGGGCCATCAGCACTGCTGCAGCGATGAGCCAGCCGCTCCCCAACAGTGGACCTCGGATCATTGGTCTTCGATCATCACGCCGGTCGCCATGAACGCCATCTTGAGTTCCGGCTCGGTGATGGCAGCGATTTCCTCCTCCGTGGCGCCAGCATCCTGGGCATAATGCCGGAGATCGGCCACACTGAGGGTGTCATAGAAAGCCTCCCCTTCCACAATCGTCCGCTTGCCTTCGGCCCCTTCGGTCGGCACGAAGAAGCTGTAATCCTGAAAGCGGACAAACACCGTATCCCGACCGGAAGCCACGTCCATCCAGCATCCTTTCTTGGGGCACGTTGCTGTGATTTCACCCTCAAAACGGACCTGCGTCCGTCCTTCAAACAGGCTCAAGGCCGTCCTCAGAGCCTGGCCATTCAGCCCGCCAACCGTGTCGATCACCTCACCATAGAAGGTAATGTTGTTCCCCTCAGCGGCACCATGCTGCTCGAAGGAAGTGCCGCCGGTAGCAGATGCGGTCCACACACGCGTGCATACTACCGTGGCAGCGCTCAACAAGGTGTTCGTCTTCATGGGG
>CALBSW010000141.1 GCA_937967465.1 uncultured Flavobacteriales bacterium | reverse complement strand
CCGACGGTGGGGTGGGGCTGGAAGAGGCGCAGGCCGTCACCGGGCGCGGCGTCCATCGATTGCCAGAGGACGTCGAGGTCGTCGAGGACCCAGAAGCTCCGGCCTTGCGTGGCGACGATGAGGTCGTTGTCCTTGAGGGCGAGGTCGGTGATGGGCACCAGCGGCAGGTTGTGCTGCAGCGACTGCCAATTCGCACCGTCGTCGGTGCTGACATAGAGCCCGAATTCGGTGCCGGCGTAGAGCAGGCCGGGCACGGTGCGGTCCGCCCGGATGACGCGGGTGAAGTGGCCGTCGTCGATGCCCTTGGTGATGGCCGTCCACGAGGCGCCGTAGTCGGTGGTGTGGTAGAGGTAGGGCTGGTAATCGCCCGACTTGTAGCGGGTGGCGGCGAGGTAAAGTCCGCCGGGCCGGTGGGGGTCAATGTCGATGCCGTTGACCATGGCGTCGGCGGGCATGCCCTTCGGCGTCACGTCGGTCCACTCCCCGCCGCCGTTGCGGGACACGTGCACGAGGCCGTCGTCAGAACCGCACCACAGGAGGCCGGCCTCAAGGTGCGATTCGGCGGCAGCGAAAATGGTGGCGTAGTACTCGACGCCCGTGTTGTCCTGGGTGATGGGGCCGCCGGAGGAGACCAGCTTCTCGGCCTCGTTGCGGGTGAGGTCCGGGCTGATGATGTCCCAGCTGCCGCCGCCATCGGTCGAGACATGGAGGTGCTGCGAACAGGTGTAGAGTTTCTCGGGGTCGTGGGGGGAGAAGAAGACCGGGAAGTTCCACTGGAAGCGGTACTTCATGCCTTCGGCACCGGAGCCCATGGGGTTGTCGGGCCACACGTTGATGGCGCGGTTCAGGTCGCGGTCGTGGTCAAAACGGGTGAGGAAACCGCCGTAGCTGCCGCCGTAGACGATGTCGTTGTCGGTCGGATCGGGAGCGAGGTGGGCGCTCTCGCCGCCAGCGGTCGATTCCCAATCCCCTTCACCGATGAAGCGGCTCGAGGAGCGGACGTCGATGCGGATGGCCGAATTGTCCTGCTGGGCGCCGTAGACGCGGTAGGGGAAATGGTCGTCGGTGGTGACGCGGTAGAACTGAGACGTCGGCTGGTTCATGTAGGTCGACCAGCTTTCGCCGGCATCGTAGCTGACCTGGGCGCCGCCGTCGTCGCCGATGATGAGCCGGCTGGCATCTTCCGGCGCAATCCACAGGTCATGGTGGTCGCCGTGCGGCGCGTACTTCGCCTCGAAGGTGCGCCCGCCATCGGTGGAGACGTGGTAGGCGACGTTCATGACATAGACACGGTTGACGTCCTCGGTGTCGGCGTAAATGCGGGTGTAATACCAGGCGCGCTGGCGCAGGCTGCGGTCGGAATTGGTCCGTTCCCAGGTCTTGCCGGCATCGTCGGAGCGGTAGACGCCGCCCTCGTCGTTCTCAAGGATGGCCCACACACGGTCCGGATCCACTGGCGATACGGTCACGCCGATGATGCCGAACGGCCCATCCGGCATGCCCTCCCTCTCCATGAGGGAGGTCCAGTTGGCGCCACCGTCCTCGGATTTCCAGAGGGCCGATCCCGGCCCGCCGGATGAGAAGTCGTAGGGCGTGCGCCGCACGTTCCAGGTGCTGGCGTACAAGACTTCGGGGTTGACCGGATCGAAGACGAGGTCGACGGCGCCGGCCCGCTCGTTGGCAAACAGCACGCGTTCCCAGTTCTCCCCACCGTCGGCGGATTTGTAGACGCCCCGCTCGTCGCTGTCGGCGAAGAGGTCGCCCAGCACGGCGGCGTAGACGATGTCGGGGTTGTCGGGGTGGATGCGGATGCGCGGGATGTGGCGCGATGCTTCGAGGCCGATGGCCGTCCAGCTCCGGCCGCCGTCGATGCTCTTGTACATGCCGGTGCCGGGGGACACGTTGCCCCGGACGGTCACCTCGCCGCCCCCGACGTAGAGCACGTTGGGGTGGGAGGGGCTCACCGCCACGGCCCCGATGGAGCCGCCGAAGAATCCGTCGGAGATGTTCTCCCACGTCGAGCCGCCGTTGGTCGTCTTCCAGACGCCGCCGCCCGTGGCGCCCATGTAGAAGGTCATGGGGTCACCCGGCACGCCGGTCACGGCTGCACTGCGCCCGCCCCGGAAAGGCCCGATGCACCGGAACTGCAAGGCCTCCTCGAGGGTGCTGACATCCATGTCAATTGACTGAGAACGGCCCGTTTTCGGCATCAAAAGCAAGGACATTAGACCCAAGGTTAAAAGGGAAATGCGCAGGAGAGGCATGCGGTTCTTGGCGTGTGGCATGGGCTCAAATTAAGGCTGCGTCAGGCGCACCCCGTCCGATTTGGTCACGGGTCACGAACTTGGCGCAGAGATTGTATTCAAGGAGGGCAGAAACCCATTCTCATGTTCAAGATTCAATCGACTCTCCTCGTCCTCCTTTGCGGATTCACGGTTCAAGCTGCAGCACAGGACGGCCCCATCGTCCGGGCCAACCTCACCGACCTCGTTGTCGGTCGCTACTCCCTTGGTGCCGAGTTCAACATCAAACCGCAGTTGTCGGCTGGACTCGACGTCGACTACATCGCCCGCGATGTGTTCGTGGGATCGGATCATCCGTGGTACC
>CALBSW010000140.1 GCA_937967465.1 uncultured Flavobacteriales bacterium | reverse complement strand
GACGCCGACTTCTGATATCCACGGGGAAATCGTTCACAACTGACTCCCCACCCCCCCGGAATCCGGCGCAGAGATTTCGCAAATTGAAAGTGCCGACCAGGACGAATCCCATTGCGATGGGTTCCTCTGGCTTCCGAACCAAACCTTAACGCAACCCAAATCCACCGGGACCTTGTCGTCTCGGTATACAGAACCTTCGCCTCCAATCTGGGGGTCAATCGAATCAAAACACATGTACGTCGTCAAGAGGGATGGACGCCAGGAACAGGTCCAATTCGACAAGATCACCGCACGGGTGAAGAAGCTCTGCTACGGACTCCACGAAAAAGTGGACCCCGTATCTGTGGCCATGCGCGTCATTGAAGGCGTGTACGACGGCGTCACCACCTCGGAGCTGGACAACCTCGCTGCTGAGGTGGCGGCCACCAACGCGGTGAACCACCCGGATTACGCCCAACTCGCCTCCCGCATCGCGGTCTCCAACCTCCACAAGACGACCAAGAAGTCCTTCACGGAGGTCATGCGCGACCTGCACACCTACAAGGACCCCATCACCGGTGAAGACGCCGGCTTGGTGGCCGACGATGTCATGGAGATCATCGAAGCCAATGCCGAGGCACTGGACTCCGCAATCATCTATGACCGCGACTTCAACTACGACTACTTCGGATTCAAGACGCTGGAGCGGTCCTACCTGCTGAAGCTTGACGGTGAAGTGACCGAGCGCCCCCAGCAGATGCTGATGCGCGTGTCCGTGGGCATCCACAAGGACGACATCGACAGCGCCATCAAGACCTACAACATGATGTCGGAGGGCTGGTTTACCCACGCCACTCCCACCCTGTTCAACGCCGGTACGCCCAAGCCGCAAATGTCCAGCTGCTTCCTCCTCACCATGCAGGAGGACAGCATCAGCGGCATCTACGACACGCTGAAGCAGTGCGCCAAGATTTCCCAGAATGCCGGCGGCATCGGCCTCGCCATCCACGACGTGCGCGCCACCGGTTCCTACATCCGCGGCACGAACGGCACCTCCAACGGCATTGTCCCCATGCTCCGTGTCTTCAATGACACTGCCCGCTATGTGGACCAGGGCGGCGGCAAGCGCAAGGGCTCCTTTGCCATCTACATCGAGCCGTGGCACGCCGACGTCTTCGATTTCCTCGACCTGAAGAAGAACCACGGAAAGGAGGAGCAACGCGCCCGCGACCTCTTCTACGCCCTGTGGGTGCCGGACCTCTTCATGAAGCGCGTCGAAGAGGACGGCGATTGGACCCTCATGTGCCCCAACGAGTGCCCAGGTCTGACAGACAGCTGGGGACCGGAGTTCGAAGCCCTGTATGAGAAATACGAGGCCGAGGGCAAGGGACGCAAGACCATGAAGGCCCAGGAGCTGTGGTTCAAGATTGTCGAGAGCCAGATTGAGACGGGCGTGCCATACATGCTGTACAAGGATGCCGCCAACGGCAAGTCCAACCAGCAGAACCTCGGTACCATCCGTTCCTCCAACCTCTGTACCGAGATCATCGAGTACACCTCCAAGGACGAGGTCGCAGTGTGCAACCTGGCTTCCATCGCCATCCCGAAGTTCGTCACCGAGCAGGGTTCCTTTGACCACGACAAGCTGTTCGAAGTGACCTACCAGGTGACCAAGAACCTCAA
The DNA here is from genome assembly GCA_937967465.1 of uncultured Flavobacteriales bacterium. Lineage (GTDB taxonomy): Bacteria > Bacteroidota > Bacteroidia > Flavobacteriales_D > Sanyastnellaceae > UBA8752. The sequence continues at coordinate 4,246 of CALBSW010000140.1, read as the reverse complement.
CCGCGTCATCGACCGCAACTACTACCCCATCCCGGAGGCCCGCAACTCCAACATGCGCCACCGTCCCGTGGGCCTGGGCGTTCAAGGCCTGGCCGACGCCTTCATCCTGATGCGCTTGCCCTTCGACTCCGAAGAAGCCCGCCAGCTCAACAAGGATGTCTTCGAGACCATCTACTACGCGGCCTGTTCCGCGTCCAAGGATTTGGCGATTGAAGAAGGGGCGTACGAGACCTTCGAAGGCTCACCGGCCTCCAAGGGACAGCTCCAGTTCGACATGTGGGGCGTCACCCCGAGCGACCGTTGGGAGTGGGACGTCCTCAAGGAAGAGATCATGGACAAGGGCATGCGGAACAGCTTGCTCGTCGCCCCGATGCCCACCGCATCCACGGCCCAGATTCTCGGCAACAATGAGTGCTTCGAGCCCTACACCTCGAACATCTACACCCGCCGCACCTTGAGCGGAGAGTTCATCATCGTCAACAAGCACTTGCTCCGCGACCTCACGAAGCTGGGCCTGTGGGACGAGGAGATGAAGAACCAGCTCATCGCAGCCAACGGTTCCGTCCAGAACATCCCGAACATTCCGGAGAACCTCAAGCTGCTCTACCGCACGGCATGGGAGATTCCGCAGCGCGCCATCCTCGACATGGCTGCTGACCGCGGTGCATACATCTGCCAGTCCCAGTCGCTGAACGTGTTCATGGAGAACGCCAATGCGCCGAAGCTGACGTCCATGCACTTCCACGCCTGGCGCTCCGGCCTCAAGACTGGCATGTACTACCTGCGCACCAAGGCGGCCACGGACGCCATCAAGTTCACGGTCGACAAGAAGTACAAGGAACAGCCTGACGCCGCCGCCAAGGAGGTGGCCGCCATGTCCCACGAAGAGCAGGTCGCAGCTTGCTCCATCGAGAATGGACCGGACTGCGAAATGTGCAGCGGTTGATTCCCAACCCCATCCACAGAGAAAGGCGGCCCCAACAGGCCGCCTTTTTCATGCGCCACGTCTCCCACTGCGCCAACGAAGCCCAAACCAGCGGTCCATTCACAAGGCTGAACGACCTTTGAACTGCTGTGCACAACGAACACCTCCACATCGTCAGCCTGCACCACCGCAATGCGTCCATTGAACGCATCGGTCAGTTGCACGTGCCAGAGGACCGACAGGAAGCGTTCCTGACCGACCTGAAAACGGCCCTCGGTGTGGAAGGCATCGCCTATCTCACCACCTGCAATCGGGTGGAATTCATGATGGTCGATGAGGCCTACTTCTGCATGGGCCGCCTGCAACAGCTGTTTCAAGCCTTCCATCCAGATGAGGAGGCCATGCGCGATTTGATGGCGAATGCCATGGTTGTCCATGGAGACGAAGCGGTTCGACACCTGCTTCGCGTCAGTTCGGGGCTCGAATCGATGGTCCTCGGTGAACGTGAAATCTTGACCCAAGTCCGCAAGGCGATGGAACAAGCCCGTGCATGGGGCCTGGCCGGAGACCAATTGCGCATCACGGAGCGCGTGGCCGTGGAAACCGCCAAACGCGTCTTCACCGAAACGAACATCGCCCGACTCAGCGTGTCGGTCAACGCCCTCGGCTGGAAAGCCTTCCGCGAATGGGGCCTGGCCAAGGATGCGCGCCTGCTCATGATCGGAGCTGGTCAAACCCACGCCAACATCGCGCGCTATCTGACCAAAGAAGGATACACCCATGTGCACGTCCTCAACCGGACGGCATCCAAGGCAGAAGCACTCGCAGCACCCAGGGAGTGGACTTGGGCCGGCATGGACGCCTTGCACGACGCCCTCGCCCAAGGTCCAGACGCCATTTTCCTGTGCACGGGAAGCGATCGCGCCATTTTGGATGCTGCCGCGGCGTCCGCTTTGCCCGAAAAAAGGGTGCGTGTGCTGGATTTGAGTGTGCCTGCTGGCGTGGATGACGCATTCCGTCAACGGCCCGACACCGAGGTCATGGGCATTGCCGAGCTCCAACCCATCGCCGAGGCCAACACGGCCGGGCGCCGGGCCGCTTTGGGGGATTGCCAGAAGATTGTGGAAGAAGGCATGTCGGAGTTGGCTTCCCGACTGCAGCAGCGGAAAGTCGAAAAGGCCCTGCGTGATTTGCCCGCTCTCATCGCGGAAGTGCGCCACACGGCACTCAACGAAGTCTTTGCAGCGGAGCTGGACAATCTGGACGGCGATTCCAGGGAATTGGTGGACCGCATTGTCCAATACTTGGAGAAGAAGTACGTCTCCCTGCCCATGCGATTGGCCAAAGAAGTCGTGATGGAACAACTCGACCAAGGCTGACCCATGGGCACCGGACCACATTTTCGAATCGGCACCCGAGGCAGCGACCTGGCCCGATGGCAAGCCCACCACGTTCGAGACTTGATCGAATCCCGCGGCGGCACCTGTGACATTCACATCCTCTCGACGCAAGGGGACCGCGAACAGGTTCAAGCCTTTGAGAAGCTCGAGGGCAAAGGGTTCTTCACCAAGGAAATCGAGCAGGCCCTGTTGGACTGCACTGTGGACCTCGCCGTGCACAGCCACAAAGACCTCGAGACCCGACAGCCGGAAGGTCTGACCATTGCTGCGGTCCCAGAGCGCGCTGCAGCACAGGACGTGCTGCTGATCCGCCGTGAATCCCACGCGGCCCGGCCTTGGTTGCCTTTGGCGCTTGGCGCCACGGTGGGCACCTCCTCCGTTCGCCGCCGCGATCAACTTCTGCTCCTGCGGCCCGACCTCGACATCCAGGCCCTTCGTGGCAATGTCCCCACCCGCATTGAACGCCTCCGAGAAGGGCGATATGACGCCATCGTCCTGGCTGCTGCAGGGCTGGACCGGCTGGAGCTCGACTTGAGCGACCTCGTTCGCCTCGACCTCGACCCGCGCCATTTCGTGCCCGCCCCCGCCCAAGGCGCCCTCGCCCTTCAGATGCGGCAGGACGATCCCAACCTCGCTTGGTTGAATGGCCTTCAGGACGATGCCACCGCCGGTGCCATTGAATCCGAACGCGCCATCCTCCGGGCATTGGAAGGGGGGTGCCAACTGCCATTCGGGGCTCACGTCCTCCCGGAAGGCGGCCTTCGGGCCTTCTTGCAGAGCGCACAGGGTCCCCAGCGCATTGTCGCCCCCGATGCCACCGCCGCTCTGGACCTGCTCCGCCAACCACCTGCGGCGCAGCGCATCCTCATCACCCGATCCCCCAAGGCGGACATTCTCAGTCGGCTGGCCAAAGCCAACGGGTCCACCCTGCTGGAATGGTCCGGCAACGTACTGGAGGCCACCACGACAACACCACCCAAAGCCACATTCAACTGGGTGTGGCTCACCAGCCCCGGAGCCGTGCACATCGCAGCGGACTGGATCCGTGACCAAAACGACATCCAACTGGCCGCTGCCGGACCCGGCACCGCCGAAACCGTTCCCGACGATCTGATGTCCCGCATCGGCTTCATTGGAGATGGAGAGCCCGCCCGTTCCTGGAATGCCTTTGCCGCCGAGCGTACAGCCGCGGACACGGTCGCCATTCCGCACAGCACACAATCGAAGCGACGCTGGGAAACAGGAAGCGCCGCTCCCTGTCACATTCACGCTTGGCCCGCCTATGAAGCGGAACCCAACCCCACTGCTCCCCCGCTGGCTGATGTCGTGTGCTTCACTTCTCCCTCCAATGTCCAGCACTGGCCAGGAGAAGCACCTTCTCGCATCGTCGCAATGGGTCCCAGCACGGCAGAGGCACTCCGTGAGCGCGGGTGGGCACATTCCGTAGCGAAACACCCCGATGCGTTCGGCATTTGGGAGGCCCTCCAGGAGGCCTGACTTGCGGAAAACAGGGGGTTCGCCCTCCCACTTGGCCAAGCAATTGACCAAGAGTTTTCAACCCCACTGGAAATCACGTATCTTCGCACCCCTTTAAAAACAGAGGTTTCATCATGTACGCCATCGTAGAAATTGCAGGGCACCAATACAAGGTTCAGCAAGATCAGCGGCTCTATGTGAACCGTCTCAAGGATGATGAAGGTGCCAAGGTCAGCTTTGACCGGGTTCTTCTCGTCGACGACGGATCCAAAGTGACCGTTGGCGCCCCCGCAGTCCCCGGCGCAGCCGTGAATGCCACGGTCGAACGCCACCTGAAAGGTGACAAGGTGCTCGTCTTCAAAAAGAAGCGGCGCAAGGGTTACCAGAAAATGAACGGATTCCGTCCGTCCCTCACCGAGCTCGTCATCAAGGACATCAAGCTCGG
>CALBSW010000139.1 GCA_937967465.1 uncultured Flavobacteriales bacterium | reverse complement strand
ACCATCGTGCCCGTGGCCTTTCCCCTGATCGCTGGGGCGGGCAGCATGACCTCCATCATTTCGCTGCGCGCGGAATTCGCCGCCATCAACATCGCCATTGCCATCCTCGTCAACATGGCGCTGGTCTATCTGGTGTTGCGCCTGACCGGCCGCATCGAACGGGCCTTGGGAGAAGGCGGCATTGCCGTCTTGCAAAAGGTGTTCGGCATCATCCTGCTCGCCATCGCGGTCAAATTGTTCTCTGCCAACGCCGCCCAACTGTTTCACGCCCATGGCTGATCCCGTCGTCATCCATACCGACGGTGGCGCCTCCGGCAATCCCGGCCCGGGGGGGTATGGCGCCATTCTCCAATGGGGCGGGCGGCGCAAGGAATTGACCGCGGGCTATCGGTTGACCACCAACAACCGCATGGAGCTGCTGGCGGTCATCGTGGCGCTCGAAGCCCTGAAGCGGGATGGCACGGAGTGCTGGGTGGTCAGCGACAGCAAGTATGTCATCGACGCCGTGCAGAAGGGGTGGGTGTTCAATTGGGAGAAGAAGGGCTACAAGGGCAAGAAGAACCCAGATCTCTGGCAGCGCTTCCTCAAGGTGTACCGGCGCCACAAGGTGCGGTTTGACTGGGTCAAGGGACACGCAGGGAACCCGATGAACGAGCGGGCCGACCACTTGGCGGTCACGGCTTACCAGCAGAAGGGCCTGCTGGTGGACGAGGGCTACGAGGCCACCGTCTGATCACGCGTAGCCGTGTTGGGTTAGGGCTTCTGCGGCCCACCGGATCCGTTTGTATTTCCGAGGTACTGGAGCCAAAGCGTCGCAGGCGTTTCCGTGGTCCCCCTGGGGTACCGTGAGTCCGATGGCGCAGAGGAACAGGCCGTGACCGGTATAGCGCGGGGCCGTTTTTGGATCCACGTCGGGTGCGGCATGGACGTCTTCTCCAACGAGCGGATGGCCCAGGTCGGCCAAGTGACGGCGAATCTGGTGTGTGCGGCCCGTGGTGGGCCAGACTTCGAGCAACGTGGCCTCTCCGTGGACGGGAAGCGCACCTTGCCCCAAGACGCGCCAGGTGGTGTGCGCGGATTTCCCATCGAGCGGGGCATCGGATCCGCCATCCTCGACCTTCCCGACTGCCAGGGCGAGGTAGCGCTTGCGCACCTGCCTTTCGGCAAAGGCGTGACCGAGGGATTGGGCGGCGCGAAGGGTCAACGCAAGGCACACCCATCCAGCGGTGGCGCGGTCCAACCGGTGGACCGGCCGGGGGAAGGGCATGCCATCGGCTTGGGTGGGCTGTAGGGTGAGGCGCTCCTCAGGTGTCCCGTGCTTGGCCTGATGGGCGATGACCCCTGCGAGGTGGAAGTGGCCCGGCCCATTGGTGGGCAGTCCGGCAGGCTTCCAGACGAAGGCCGCATCGCTGCCAGTGGGACGCAACACCCGCAGGTGGCGCGGAGCACGTGGGCCAGGATCGGGGACCTCCACATTTCGCGGGATGTATTCGATCCTGTCGCCTTCCTTCACGAACTGGGCCGTTCCCGCGGGTTGTCCATTGCATCGGATGTCTCCACGGTCGAGGGCCTTGCGGCAGGATTTGCGGCTGGGCAACCAATCCGGGAGCAGGCCCACCAGGGCTTCTTGCAGGCGCAGGCCCACCCTGTCGGCCCCAATCGTGGCCGAAGCGGTAACAAATTCCTCTGCAGATGTGGGTTCCCGGTCCATGGGAAGTCAAGTGTACGATGGACCACGTTGTATTTTTGAGCCATGAACATGGGTTCCGTGAAGACCGACCTCTACCAAGGTCACGACTACTACATGATGGACGACCTCCTCACCGAGGAGCACAAGCTGATCCGCGATGCAGCCCGCGCTTGGGTCAAGCAGGAAGTCAGCCCCATCATCGAAGACGCTGCGGAGACGCAGGTGTTCCCCAAGCATTTGTTGCCCGGCCTCGGGGCCATTGGCGCTTTCGGTCCGTACATCCCGGAGGAATATGGCGGTGCCGGCCTCGACCAGATTTCCTACGGCATCATCATGCAAGAGTTGGAGCGTTGCGACAGTGGCCTCCGCAGCACGGCGTCCGTGCAGAGTTCCCTCGTGATGTACCCGATCTGGAAGTACGGAACCGAGGAACAGAAGATGAAGTACCTGCCCAAGCTCGCCACCGGTGAGATGATGGGCTGCTTTGGCCTGACCGAGCCCGACCACGGCTCCAACCCGGGAGGGATGGTCACCCACTACAAGGACGCCGGCGACGGCGAAAACGTGATTCTCAACGGCGCCAAGATCTGGATTTCCAATGCGCCTTTCGCGGACATCGCGGTCGTCTGGGCCAAGAACGAAGAGGGCCGCATCCACGGCATCGTTGTGGAGCGCGGCATGGAAGGATTCTCCACGCCCAAGATGACCGGCAAGTGGAGCCTTCGGGCCTCCGACACCGGTGAGCTCGTGTTCGAGGACGTCAAGGTGCCGAAGTCTCACATTCTGCCAGGCCGTTCTGGCCTCGGCGCTCCGCTGAGCTGCCTCGACAGTGCCCGCTACGGCATCGCTTGGGGCGCCATCGGCGCTGCCCTGGACTGCTACGACACCGCCTTGCGCTACGCCAAGCAGCGCGAGCAGTTTGGCCGTCCCATCGCCGGATTCCAATTGCAGCAGAAGAAGCTCGCTGAGATGATCACCGAGATCACCAAGGCCCAGCTCCTGACCCTCCGTCTGGGTCAGCTCCGCAACGAGGGCAAGGCGACCAGCGCCCAGATTTCGATGGCCAAGCGGAACAACGTGGAGATTGCCCTGCAGATCGCCCGCGAAGCCCGTCAGGTGCTCGGTGGCATGGGCATCACCGGGGAGTACCCGATCATGCGCCACATGATGAACCTGGAGTCCGTGGTGACCTACGAAGGCACGCACGACATCCACCTGCTCATCACCGGTCTCGACATCACCGGCGAGAACGCCTTCAAGTGAGGGCCTGAGCTCCCTCTGAACCCGCTGATGCCCGTCGCCACGGAAGCCCACCATCGCCGCATCGCGGAGATGACGTTTGCCTCCGTCTATCCGTGCTATGTCACCAAGGTGGAGAAGAAGGGCCGCACCGTGGCGGAGTTGCACACGATTCTGACTTGGTTGACGGGCTATTCTGATGCCGACCTGAAGGCGCACGTGGAGCGCCAGTCGACGTTGGCCGAGTTCTTCGCAGAGGCCTCCGTGAATCCCTTGTCCTCCGAGGTCAAGGGGGTCATTTGCGGGTACCGAATCGAGGAGCTGGACAACGCTTTGACCCGCCAGGTGCGGGTGCTGGACAAGTTGGTGGACGAGCTCGCCAAGGGCCGGGCGATGGACCGCATCCTGCGCTCGGCAGGCTGATCAGTTCTGGCGGGCGTCCGCGTCTTCGAGGAACGGCAGCTTCTGTCGAAACGCCATCATCTCGTCTCGGCTCAAGGTGGTTTGAAGCGTGGCGGGTTGGCCGTTGTTTCCGGCGTCTGCAAGCAGGGTTCCTGCGAAATCAGCGATGAGGCTGTCCCCGGCGTATCGGTGCCCATTGCCGTCTGTTCCGGATCGGTTGATGCCGACCACGAAGCATTGGTTCTCGATGGCGCGGGCTTGGAGGAGGGTGCGCCAGGCCGCGGACCGGGTCTCGGGCCAATTGGCCACGTACAGAGCAAGGTCGTAGGGCACGGAACGATCGTTGCGCACAAACACGGGGAAGCGCAAGTCATAGCAGACCTGCAGGAGGATGCGGAATCCCCGGAAATCGAACTCGACCCGGTCGTCGCCCGCCTTGAAGTGGCTGTGCTCCCCGGCCAGCGTGAACAGGTGGCGCTTGTCGTAGAATGAAGGGGTCCCTTCGCCGCTCGGGGGGATGAACCAGAAGCGGTTTCGGGCTTGGTCCTCGGTGTCGAAGCAGGCGATGCTGCCGGCGATGGCGGCACCCAGCCGGTCGGCCCATGCCTGCATCCATTTCACGTCGCTGCCCGGTCCGTCGGTGGGGGAGATGGGAGGCCAGCTGAATCCGGTGGTGAACATTTCCGGCAGGACCACGAGATCACAGGACCCGGCGGGGATGTCGGCCAAGAGGGTGTCGAAGTGGGCGAGGTTGGCGTCGGGATTGCGCCAATGGAGATCGGCCTGGAGGCCGACGATGCGGAGTTCAGCGGGCATGGTCGGCCGCAATATGGCGCAACCGGTCGATGGCCGCGTCGAGGGTGGCGTCTTCCTTGGCGAAGCAGATGCGCAATTGGGGGGTGGGGGGCGTGAAGAAGGCCGACATCGGAATGGTGGCCACGCCGTGGGTGCGGGTCCATTCGCGGGCCCAATGGCCGTCGTTCCCGTCGATGAGGTTGCGGGCATCCAAGACCTGGAAGAAGCCGCCGGCCGCCGGGGTCCATTCCCACGCTGTGCCTCCCAGTCCGGAGAGGAAGTGGTCCCGCTTGGCCTGGTACATCGCGGGCAGACCGTCGAGGTGGGTGCGGCCCTCTGCCGTCGGCAGGAATGCGGCGAGGGCGGCTTGGAGCGGTGCCCCCGTTGAGAAGACGTCGTACTGGTGGACCTTCCGGAGTTCAGCCGTCAGGGCGGCCGGTCCCACGGCCCAGCCGATTTTCCATCCCGTCACCTGCAGCAGCTTGCCGAAGCTGCCGAAGGCGAGGCCCCGCTCGCGCAGCCTGGGGTGTTGGGCCAGCGAGATTTCAGCGGTTCCGTCGTGGACGATGGGGCCATAGACCTCGTCGGACAGCACCACCGTGGGTTTGCCTTCGAGGTGGTCGGCGAGGGCGTCGAGGAAGCCCGGCGGGCAGACCGTTCCCGTGGGGTTGTGTGGGGTGTTGAGGATGACGAGGCGGGTGCGGTCGTGGATGGCGCCGAGCAGGGCGTCGAGATCCCATGCGCCATCGTCGCCGAGCAGGGGAACTTCCACCAGTCGGCCACCGGACAAGGCAACACCGGGAGCGTACAGGTCGTAGGCTGGGGTTTGGACGACCACCTCGTCTCCAGGGTGGACCAAGGCGGTGATGGCGGCGAAGAGGAGGGAGGAGGCGCCTGCGCCGATGGTGCATTCGGCGGCCGGGTCGTAGTTGGCGCCGTGGCGTTCTGCGTGGTGGCCGCAGATCCACTCGCGCAGGTCGGGCCGCCCGGCCATGGGGGCGTACTGGTGCACGCCGTCGCGGAGTGCCTTGGTGGCCGCCTCCACCAGCCCTTCAGGCGGGGGAATGTCCGGGAATCCTTGGGACACGTTGACCGCCCCGTGCTGCTGCGCGAGGGCGGACATTTCCGTGAAGATGGTGGTCCCCAGGTGGGGCAGCTTGCTGCTGAATTCCACCGCCACGGAATCAGTCGTCGAGGGTCTGCTTCACTTCGACCTCCTCGTAGGCTTCGATGATGTCGCCCACCTTGATGTCGTTGAACTTCTCCACGTTCAGACCGCACTCGAGGCCCTTCTTGACCTCCTTCGCATCGTCCTTGAAGCGCTTGAGGGAGCCGAGCTCGCCGGTGTAGACCACGATGCCTTCGCGGATGACGCGGATGCCGTGGTTCCGGTGGATGGTGCCGTCGGTCACGAAGCAACCGGCAATCGTACCCACCTTGGAGATCTTGAAGGTCTCGCGGATTTCGGCCGTACCGGTGATGCGCTCCTCGATCTTGGCGGACAGCAGGCCCTCCATGGCCTCCTTCATCTCCTCGATGGCTTGGTAGATGATGGAGTACAGGCGAATCTGGATGCCCTCCTTCTCGGCGAGCTTCCGGGCTGTGCCGCTTGGGCGGACCTGGAAGCCGATGATGATGGCTTCGGATGCCGAGGCCAGCAGGACGTCGCTTTCGGAGATCTGGCCCACGGCCTTGTGGATGACGTTGACCTGCACCTTCTCGGTGGTGAGCTTGAGCAGGCTGTCGGCCAAGGCTTCGGTGGA
>CALBSW010000138.1 GCA_937967465.1 uncultured Flavobacteriales bacterium | reverse complement strand
ATGCCGAGGCGGTGCAGGGTCGGAGCACGGTTGAGCAGCACCGGGTGCGACTTCATCACATTCTCGAGGATGTCCCACACGACAGGCTCCTTGGCGTCCACAATCTTCTTGGCGGACTTCACCGTCTTGACGACACCCCGCTCGATCATCTTGCGGATGATGAACGGCTTGTAGAGCTCGGCAGCCATGTTCTTCGGCATGCCGCACTCGTGCAGCTTCAGCTCCGGTCCGACGACGATGACGGAACGCGCGGAGTAGTCCACACGCTTACCGAGCAGGTTCTGACGGAAACGGCCTTGCTTTCCCTTGAGGCTGTCCGACAGCGACTTCAGCGGACGGTTGCTCTCCGTCTTCACGGCGGAGGACTTCCGGCTGTTGTCGAACAGGCTGTCGACCGCCTCCTGCAGCATCCGCTTCTCGTTCCGGAGAATCACGTCGGGGGCCTTGATTTCGATCAGGCGCTTCAGACGGTTGTTCCGGATGATGACGCGGCGGTACAGGTCGTTGAGGTCGGACGTGGCAAAACGGCCGCCATCGAGCGGCACGAGCGGACGCAGCTCCGGCGGAATCACCGGGACGACCTTGACGATCATCCACTCCGGCTTGTTCTCCACGCGGTCATTGGCGTCGCGCAGGGCTTCCACCACTTGCAGGCGCTTCAACGCCTCGTTCTTCCGCTGCTGGCTCGTCTCGGTGTTGGCCGCATGGCGCAAATCGAAGCTGAGCTGCTTGAGATCGAGGTTGCCCAGCATGTCGAACAGGGCCTCCGCACCCATCTTGGCGATGAACTTGTTGGGGTCCTTTTCGTCCAGGTACTGGTTGTCCTTTGGCAAGGTGTCGAGGATGTCGAGGTACTCCTCTTCCGTGAGGAACTCGTTCACATCCAGTGCCTCACCGTCGGTCTTGGTCGCCACACCCGGCTGGATCACCACATACCGTTCGTAGTAGATGATCTGATCGAGCTTCTTGGTCGGCAGGCCGAGCAGGTAGCCAATCTTGTTGGGCAGGCTCCGGAAGTACCAGATGTGCGCCACCGGAATCACGAGCTGGATGTGGCCCATGCGCTCGCGGCGGACCTTCTTCTCGGTCACTTCCACACCGCACCGGTCACACACGATGCCCTTGTAGCGGATGCGCTTGTACTTGCCGCAGTGGCACTCGTAGTCCTTGACGGGGCCGAAAATGCGCTCGCAGAAGAGGCCATCGCGCTCCGGCTTGTAGGTCCGGTAATTGATGGTCTCCGGCTTCAGCACCTCGCCGTGGCTTTGCTCGAGCATTTCCTCGGGCGACGCCATGCTGATGCGGATCTTGTTGAAGTCGCTGGAGAGCTTCGGGGTCTTGTTGTTGGTCATCTCTTGGTGATCAATGAGTTCAAAGCAGGAGCAACTCAGGCCTCGAGGGCCACGGTCAATCCCAATCCGCGCAATTCATGCATGAGAACGTTGAAGGACTCCGGGATGCCTGGGGTTGGCATCGGGTCGCCCTTGACAATGGCCTCGTAAGTCTTGGCCCGGCCGACCACGTCGTCGGACTTGACCGTGAGGATCTCCTGAAGGATGTGGGAGGCACCGAAGGCCTCGAGGGCCCACACCTCCATCTCTCCAAAACGCTGTCCACCGAACTGTGCCTTACCGCCCAACGGCTGCTGGGTAATGAGGCTGTACGGACCGATGGAACGGGCGTGCATCTTGTCGTCCACCATGTGGCTCAGCTTGATCATGTAGATCACACCGACCGTGGCAGGCTGGTCAAAGCGCTCTCCCGTCTCTCCGTCGTAGAGGTGGGTCACACCGAAGCTCGGCACACCGGCCTTTTCGGTGAATCCGCTGATCTCGTCGAGGCTCGCACCGTCGAAAATCGGCGTGGCGAACTTCATGCCCATCTTCTCACCGGCCCAACCGAGGACCGTCTCGTAGATCTGACCGAGGTTCATTCGGGAAGGCACGCCCAGCGGGTTGAGCACGATGTCGACCGGCGTTCCATCTTCGAGGAACGGCATGTCCTCCTGGCGCACGATTCGGGCCACGATGCCCTTGTTACCGTGGCGTCCAGCCATCTTGTCACCCACCTTCAGCTTGCGCTTGTTGGCGACGAAGACCTTGGCCAGCTTCACAATGCCAGCGGGGAGTTCGTCACCCACCGTCACCTGGAACTTCTTGCGCTTGAACGTACCGAGGAGGTCGTTGTACTTCAGGTTGTAGTTGTGGACCACACGCTTGACGAGGGCGTTGTTGCCTTCGTCGCGGGTCCAACCGTCGGTGTTGACGATGCTGAAGTCGAGCGTCTGGAGGGCGCGTTGCGTGAACTTCACACCCTTCTTGATCTGCACCTCCTGGTAGTAGTTCATGACACCTTGGGAGGTCTTGCCTCCGACGATCTTCATGAGCTTTTCAACCAAGGTCTTGCGCAGTGCTGCGGCTTCCTTGTCAAATTCTCCGTCAATGGACTCAATGATCGCCTTGTCGGCAGCCTTGGCCTTGCGGTCCTTGACCATGCGGGAGAACAGCATCTTGTCGATGACGACGCCGTTGGCGCTCGGACCGAGCTTCAAGGACGCATCCTTGACGTCTCCAGCCTTGTCACCGAAGATGGCGCGCAGGAGCTTCTCCTCCGGGCTCGGGTCGCTCTCCCCTTTCGGCGTGATCTTGCCGATGAGGATGTCCCCAGCACCCACGTGGGAACCGATGCGAATCAGGCCATTCTCGTCGAGGTCCTTGGTGGGCTCCTCGCTGACATTCGGAATGGCAGCGGTGAGCTCCTCCTGACCCCGCTTGGTGTCGCGCACCTCGAGGCTGTATTCGGTCACGTGCAGCGAAGTGAACACGTCCTCGCGGACCACGCGATCGGAAATCACGATGGCGTCCTCGAAGTTGTATCCCTTCCACGGCATGAAGGCGACCTTCATGTTCTGGCCGAGCGCAAGCTCTCCGGATTGCGTGGAATACCCCTCAACCAGGATGTCGCCTTTTTCGACCCGCATGCCCTTGCTGACAATGGGCTTGAGGTTGATGCAGGTGCCTTGGTTGGTCTTCGCAAACTTGGTGATGTCGTAAACCTTCACGTCTTCCTCGAAGGAGACGAGACGGTCGTTCTCATCCATCTGGTAGCGGATGTGGATTTCGTTGCCGTCCACGTATTCCACCACACCGTCGCCTTCTGCGGTCACCAGAACGCGGCTGTCGCGGGCCACCTGACCTTCGAGGCCGGTTCCCACGATCGGGCTGTTCGGGCGCATCAGCGGAACCGCCTGACGCATCATGTTGGATCCCATCAACGCACGGTTGGCGTCGTCGTTCTCGAGGAACGGAATGAGGGAGGCCGCGATGGAGGCAATCTGGTTGGGAGCGACGTCGACGTACTTGATCTCCTTCGGCGCCACCAACGGGAAGTCGCCTTGCAGGCGCGCCTTGATGATGTCGTTCTTGAAGGAACCGTCGTCGTTCAGACCCACCGTCGCCTGGGCGATGATGGCGCTGTCCTCTTCCTCGGCGCTCAGGTACTTGATGCCCTCGCTGCCGGTCTTGGCCACACCTTCATCCACCTCGCGGTACGGGGTCTCGATGAAGCCGAGGCGGTTGACCTTGGCGTACACGCAGAGGGAGCTGATCAGACCGATGTTCGGTCCTTCCGGCGTCTCAATGGTGCACAGGCGGCCGTAGTGCGTGTAGTGCACGTCACGGACCTCAAAGCCAGCGCGCTCACGGGACAGACCGCCGGGACCGAGTGCAGAGATGCGGCGCTTGTGCGTCACCTCGCTCAGCGGGTTGGTCTGGTCCATGAACTGGCTCAGCTGGTTCGTTCCGAAGAACGAATTGATCACGGAGCTCAGCGTCTTGGCGTTGATCAGGTCGGTCGGGGTGAACACCTCGTTGTCGCGCACATTCATGCGCTCGCGGATGGTGCGGGCCATCCGGGCGAGACCCACACCGAACTGGTTGTGGAGCTGCTCGCCCACCGTGCGGATGCGGCGGTTGGAGAGGTGGTCGATGTCGTCCACATCGGACTTCGAGTTCACGAGGTCGATGAGGAACTTGATGATGAGGATGATGTCGTCCTTGGTCAGGGTGCGGGACTCCTCGGACATGTCAATGCCCAGCTTCCGATTGATGCGGAAGCGGCCCACCTCACCGAGGTCGTAACGCTGCTCGGAGAAGAACAGCTTGTCGATCACACCTCGTGCCGTGTCCATGTCCGGCGGCTCGGCGTTCCGCAGCTGACGGTAGATGTACTCCACAGCTTCCTTCTCCGAGTTGGACGGGTCCTTCTGGAGGGTGTTGTGGATGATGGCGTAATCGGCCTGATTGATGTCCTCCTTGTGGAGGATGATGGTCTTGGACCCGGATTCGACGATGAGCTCGATGTGCTCCTTTTCGAGGACGGTATCGCGGTCGAGTACGAGCTCGTTCCGCTCGATGCTCACCACTTCACCGGTGTCCTCATCCACGAAGTCCTCAATCCACGTCTTCAAGACACGGGCGGCGAGGCGGCGTCCCAACACGCGCTTCACACCGGCCTTGGAGACCTTGACTTCTTCAGCGAGGTCGAAGATGCCCAGGATGTCCCGGTCGCCTTCGTAGCCGATGGAACGCAACAACGTGGTCACAGGAAGCTTCTTCTTCCGGTCGATGTACGCGTACATCACGCTGTTGATGTCCGTGGCGAATTCAATCCAGCTGCCCTTGAACGGAATGATCCGTGCGCTGTACAGCTTGGTTCCATTGGCGTGGCGGCTTTGGCCGAAGAACACGCCCGGTGAACGGTGCAGCTGGTTGACGATGATGCGCTCCGCACCGTTGACCACGAAAGAGCCGCGGGGCGTCATGTACGGAATGGTGCCCAGGTACACGTCCTGGACGATGGTCTCGAAGTCCTCGTGCTCGGGGTCAGTACAGTACAGCTTCAGCTTCGCCTTGAGCGGAACGCTGTGCGTGAGGCCACGCTCGATGCATTCTTCGATGCTGTAGCGCGGGGGGTCGATGAAGTAATCGAGGAACTCGAGCACGAACTGGTTGCGGGTGTCCGTGATGGGGAAGTTCTCGTTGAACACCTTGAACAGACCCTCACTCTCACGGTCTTCTGGCTTGGTCTCAAGCTGGAAGAACTCGCGGAAGGACCGGAGTTGGATGTCGAGGAAGTCCGGATAGGCGAGGTCCGGTGTGGTGCTGGCGAAAGAGTGTCGCTGCTGCAGTTGGGGCGTCAACATGGGTGCGGCTGTTGGGAGGTGTACAAATCGCAGACGGTGCAGGTGGGTTTTGGGGATGTACCCTCGATATGGGGTACAAGAAGGTCAGACCGGGACCTGCGCCCAGCCTGACCTTCTGAAATTCAGCGGGTTGTGATCTTACTTGATCTCAACCTCGGCTCCAGCTTCCTCGAGTTGGGACTTGAGGGCCTCGGCCTCGTCTTTGGCAACGCCCTCCTTGAGGGTGGCGGGTGCGCCGTCAACGATGCCCTTGGCCTCCTTCAGGCCCTGGCCGGTCAGCTCCTTGACGAGCTTCACGACGGCGAGCTTGGAGCCACCAGCGGACTTGAGGATCACGTCGAACTCGGACTTCTCCTCAGCGCCACCGCCTTCGCCACCGCCAGCGGCGGGACCAGCGACAACGGCTGCGGCTGCTGCCGGCTCGATGCCATACTCTTCCTTGAGGATTTCTGCGAGCTCGTTCACCTCCTTAACGGTCAGGTTCACCAGCTCTTCTGCCATGGTTTTCAAATCAGCCATGATATGATGTATTGGGGTTTACTTATTTGTTGAGTTGGGGTGTCAAAGTCAGCCTTCGCGTTCGCCAAGTGCTTTGACCAGTCCGGAAATGGTGTTGCCACCGGATTGCAGTGCGCCGAGGACGTTCCGCATGGGGCTCTGGAGGAGGCCGACGAGTTCTCCGAGGAGTTCGTCCTTGCTCTTGATCTCCGTGAGGGCCTTCAATTGGTCATCACCGATGTACACCGCTTCTTCGACGTACGCCCCCTTCAAAATGGGGCGCTCGCTGTTTTTGCGGAACTCCTTGATGAGTTTGGCAGGCGCATTGCCCACGGAACCCGTCATGAGTGCAGTTTGGCCTTTGAGCACGTCCATGAGTTCACCGTATTCACGGCCCTCAGTACGTTCCATCGCGATGCGAAGCAGTGTGTTTTTCACCACTTGCAGCTTGATGTCAGCCTTGTAGCATTCTCCGCGCAACTTCGTCGTGTCGGCAGAATTCAGACTCGAAGCGTCCGTCAGGTACACCACATCGGTGTCCTGCAGCATGGCCTGGAGCTCCTCGATCGCTTGGTTTTTCTCTTCGCGTGTCATGGATTCCTGGTTTAGCTGTTGAGCGACTTCGATTCAATCCGGACACCCGGGGACATCGTCGAGCTGATGTACACGCTCTTGATGTAGGTGCCCTTCGCAGAAGACGGACGCAAACGAACCAAGGTTTGAAGGACTTCGTTGGCATTCTCCGAGAGCTTCTCCTTGGAGAAACTCACCTTCCCTACGGAAGCATGGATGATGCCGTACTTGTCCACCTTGAAATCGATCTTGCCCGCCTTAACATCCTGGACGGCCTTCGCGACATCCATCGTGACAGTACCCGATTTCGGGTTGGGCATGAGGCCACGTGGTCCGAGAACTCGGCCCAGGGCGCCCACTTTGCCCATCACTTGGGGGGTCGTGATGATCACATCCACATCGGTCCATCCGCCTTTGATCTTCTCGACATACTCATCGAGACCAACGTGGTCCGCTCCAGCCTCCTTGGCCTCTGCCTCCTTGTCGGGATTGCAGAGGACCAGCACGCGGACGTTCTTACCACTTCCGTGAGGAAGGGAGACCGTGCCACGCACCATCTGGTTGGCTTTGCGCGGATCCACGCCGAGGCTGACGGCGAGGTCGACAGAAGAGTCGAACGTCGTGGAGGAGATTTCCTTCACGATGCCAGCTGCTTCGTCAAGCGAGTACGCAGCGTCCACGTCGAACTTGTCGAGCGCGGCCTTGCGTTTGCGTGTCAGTTTTGCCATTGTGTCTGATGATTAGACGATCAGAAAGGCGAATCGCCGGTCACGTTGAGCCCCATACTCCTTGCCGTTCCAGCGACCACCTTCATGGCGGATTCGATGGAGAAGCAATTGAGATCGGGCATCTTGTCTTCTGCAATGGTGCGGACTTGGTCCCACGTCACTTTGCCCACCTTCTGTCGATTGGATTCCGGAGAACCCTTCTTGATTTTGGCGGCTTCCATGAGTTGCACTGCTGCAGGGGGGGTCTTGATGACAAAGTCAAACGACTTGTCACTGTACACCGTGATGACCACCGGGAGAACTTTGCCTGCTTTGTCCTGGGTACGCCCATTGAACTGCTTGCAAAACTCCATGATGTTCACACCCGCCGCACCGAGTGCAGGACCAACCGGCGGTGAGGGGTTGGCAGCGCCACCTCTCACTTGCAGTTTGACCAACTTGGCGACTTCTTTAGCCATGGATCTATTGTTTATGATGAACAGGTCGGCCGCAGTGTCCAGGGAAGCATTCTGGGACAGGGCACGGGACGTCCTGGCTGTTCCTTGTTTGGATTGGTTTCAGTAACTCTTCGATTCTAAGCAGCGTTCAGCTCTCCTTCTCCACTTGGAGGAAGCCCAATTCCACTGGGGTCTTCCGTCCGAAAATCTTCACCATCACCTTCAGCTTGCGCTTCTCCTCGTTGATTTCTTCGATGGTGCCGTGGAACCCGTTGAATGGGCCATCGCCCACCTTCACGGTCTCCCCGACTTTGTATGGGATGGCCAACTCCTCCTCGCTCTCCGCCAACTCGTCCATCCGGCCGAGCATCCGGTTCACCTCATTCTCCCGAAGTGGAAGTGGGTCTCCCCGCTTCTCCGCACCGAGAAATCCGATGACACTCGGTGTGTTGCGGATCACGTGCGGCACTTCGCCCACCAGGGCACACTCGACAAACACGTAACCAGGGAAGTGGTTCCGTTCCTTGGTCACCTTTTTGCCGTTGCGGATCTGCAGCACCTTCTCCGTCGGGATCAGAATCTGGCCCACGTAATCGGACAAGCCGGCCGCGGAGATCTCAGACTCAAGGAAACCCTTGGCTTTGTTCTCCTGCCCGCCGATGGCGCGCACGACGTACCACTTCTTGTCGATTTCACTCATGGTTCAAATTCCGCTTCAAATGACGTAGGTGTAGATCATGCCGATGACCCCTTGCCAGAGGCTCTCTGCACTGTTCACACCGAACACCCAGTCCATGGCGAACACAATGCCCGCAATGACGAGGGAAGCCACGAACACCAGCACGGAAGCCTCCTGCAATTGCTTGGGGCCGGGCCAGGTCACGCGCTCCACCAGTTCGGTGTAGCTGTCCTTCACATATTCGATGACGTTTGCCATGTCGATGGTGTTTTGCACGGGCAGCAGGACTCGAACCTGCAACCAACGGTTTTGGAGACCGCTACTCTACCAATTGAGCTATGCCCGTAGACGGCGAAAGAAGATGCCCGGTTGGGCACCTTCTTTCCCCTTTCGTTATTCGTTGAAAACCGGTGCTCAGCTGAGCTCGGTCACCTGTCCAGCACCCACGGTGCGGCCACCCTCACGGATGGCGAAACGCAGACCGGGGCTCATGGCCACACCGTAGATCAACTCCACGGAAATGGTCACGTTGTCGCCAGGCATCACCATCTCGCGACCCTCCTCGAGGTGGATCTCACCAGTCACGTCCGTCGTGCGGAAGTAGAACTGCGGACGGTACTTGTTGTGGAACGGCGTGTGGCGGCCACCCTCTTCCTTCTTGAGGATGTAGACCTCGGCCTTGAACTTGCTGTGCGGGGTCACGCTGCCAGGAGCGGCGATCACCATACCACGCTTGATGTCCTTCTTGTCGATACCACGGAGGAGCAGACCAACGTTGTCGCCAGCCTCACCACGGTCGAGAATCTTACGGAACATCTCCACACCCGTGATGGTGGACTTCATGCCTTCAGCATTCAGACCGAGGATGTCAACCTCGTCACCGGTGTTGATGATGCCGGTCTCGATACGACCGGTCGCCACCGTACCACGACCCGTGATCGTGAACACGTCCTCGACGGACATGAGGAACGGCTTCTGGTTGTCGCGCTCAGGCAGCTCGATGTACTCGTCCACAGCCTTCATCAGCTCGAGGACGGTGTCGACCCACTTCTGCTCGCCGTTGAGGGCGCCGAGAGCGGAACCCTGGATCACCGGCACGTTGTCTCCGTCGTACTCGTAGAAGCTGAGGAGCTCACGCACCTCCATCTCAACGAGCTCGAGCAACTCCTCGTCGTCGACCATGTCGACCTTGTTGAGGAAGGGAACGATGCGCGGGACACCCACCTGACGGCCGAGCAGGATGTGCTCACGGGTCTGGGGCATCGGGCCGTCCGTGGCGGCCACAACGAGGATGGCGCCGTCCATCTGGGCGGCACCCGTCACCATGTTCTTCACGTAGTCCGCGTGACCTGGGCAGTCAACGTGGGCGTAGTGGCGGTTCTCCGTAGCGTACTCGACGTGCGAAGAGTTGATGGTGATACCACGCTCCTTTTCCTCGGGAGCGTTGTCAATCTGGTCAAAGGAGGAAGCCTCGCTGAAACCAGCGTCGGCCAGCACTTTCGTGATGGCGGCGGTGAGGGTCGTCTTGCCGTGGTCAACGTGACCGAGGGTCCCGATGTTCACGTGCGGCTTGGAACGATCGAACGTTTCTTTAGCCATGGTTTGGGTTGTTTGTGGTTATACGTAAATGAAAGATGTGCTTCTTTAGAGCCAATGACGGGAATTGAACCCGTGACCTCTTCCTTACCAAGGAAGCGCTCTACCCCTGAGCTACATCGGCATGCGAATCGTCCCGTTGGACGACCGTGGAGCGGAAGACGAGATTCGAACTCGCGACATTCAGCTTGGAAGGCTGACGCTCTACCAACTGAGCTACTTCCGCTTGTTTGTGGGGGTAATAGGATTCGAACCTATTCAGTCATAGACAACAGATTTACAGTCTGCCCCGGCTCTCCAACTCCGGCGTACCCCCATTTTGGGTCATGTGGTCGGTGTATGGAGCCGGTGGAGGGATTCGAACCCCCGACCCGCTGATTACAAATCAGCTGCTCTGGCCAACTGAGCTACACCGGCCTGTGTCAAAGAACAGGGCCAAAAAAAGCCCTCCCCGATTTAGGGAGGGCAAATGTAGTGCATAAAAACTTCGCTACAAGGGGGAGCAGACAACTGTTATCGCCCTTTTCGCAAACGGCTCACGCCGCCTTGCCGCGAACCTTTTCGAGCTGTCGGCGCAAGGCCTCGACAGCGTCGGATGTGGCCTCTTCAAAACTGGCTGCTCGGCGACCACTGTGAAGGTCGGGACCCGGGAGGCCCAAGCTGATTTCAACCCGCTTGTTTTCGCGGTCCTGATCTCGGTCAACGCGCAAGTGAACGTCGGCCTTCTGAATGCCAGGATGAAACAAGGTCAACTTCTCGAGTTTGTCCTGGATGAACTGAACCAAGGCGCTGTCGGCCTTGAAGTGGATGGATTGGACTTGTACTTGCATGTGGGTTCACTTGAGGGTGAGACTTCAAAAGATGCCTCGCGTATCAAGTGGTGACCCTTTGTGTGCGTCCTTCAAGCGCTTCGTGGTGAGGTGGGTGTAATGCTGGGTGGCATTCAGACTGCTGTGTCCCAACAATTCCTTCACCGCATTGATGTCCGCTCCGCGATTCAAAAGGTGCGTAGCGAACGAGTGCCGGATGACGTGAGGGCTGCACTTGCTAAGCGAGCTCGTCTCCGTAATATAATGGTTGACCCTCCGGTAAACAAAGGATGGATACAACTCTCGGCCGCTGTCCGTGACGATTAGGAATTCGCTGACACCGGGACGGTTGCGCATGTATTCCTCCGCCAAATCCAACAGGCTTTGTGACACCGGGATGAAACGCTCCTTGCCGCCTTTGCCTTTGACCTTGATGGTCTTGCGGCTGACCTGTACGTCTGCATGGCGCAACTGGATCAACTCGTCTTGGCGAATGCCCGTCTCGTACAACAGGGTCAACATCAACCTGTCCCGAAGACCAGACCAGGTATCCGGGAAAATGGAACTGTCGAGAAGGGCATTGATGTTGCGCTCTGGGACAACCTCTCTGACGCGCTTCTCCAATTTGGGAAGGGTCACGCCATTGCTCGGGTCCTTGTCGGTGAACGACATCCGGCGCGCGTACCGGTTGAATGTCCGGAAGGCACTCACTTTGCGGTGAATGGTCCGCGGACTGCGGCCTTCCTGCATCATGTTCACCACCCAAGCGCGAACCCAGTCGCCTTGGATGCCCACCAACTCATGGTGGTCATATTGATCAGAAAGAAACCGTTGAAGCTGGTTCAGGTCTGAGCGATAACACCTCAAAGTGTGTACGCTGCCCCGCTTTTCCTTCTCGAGGAAATGCAGAAAGGCCTGTAATGGCTTCTGAGAAGAAAGCGTAGAAGACATGTTTGGTTTGGTCTGTGGTGAATATTACCCGACCAAACCAAAAGGACAAATTATCAGCCCATCAATGCCTTCTTGTTTTTGTAGACGGCCTTCTTCATGGCCTCGCGGCGCACCGTCTTGGGCTTGACGTACGTCTTACGGGCACGCAGCATGCGACCTGTTTTCGTACGATCGAACTTCTTCTTGAAGCGCTTGAGGGCGCGCTCGATGTTTTCTCCCTCCTTGACCGGAATAATGAGCATGTTGGAAAATTGGGACCGCGAAGATAGCGGATTTCAGCGACTTCCGCGGGAAGTCATTCAGTGTGCGCCCCTTTCTGGATCAAACTGCGTGAAATGACCAGCTTCTGGATCTCGCTGGTCCCTTCGCCGATGGTGCAGAGCTTGGCATCACGGTAGTGCTTCTCCACTGGAAACTCCTTGGTATACCCATATCCACCAAAGACTTGAACGGCATCGGTGGCGACGCTCACGCACATCTCGGAGGCATTGTATTTGGCCATGGCCCCCAACCGGGTCACATCACCGCCATTCTCCTTGGCCCAGCAAGCCTTGTGAATCAACTGTCGCGCCACTTCCACACTGACAGCCATGTCGGCCAGCTTGAATCCGATGCCCTGGAAGTGGGCAATGGGTTGGCCGAACTGCTCGCGCTCTTTGGCGTAGCGGACCGCGGCATCCAACGCCCCACGTCCGATGCCCAATGACAAGGCCGCAATGGAAATGCGCCCTCCATCCAGAATCTTCATGGCCTGAATGAAGCCCTCCCCCACTTCGCCCAACACGTGGGACTTGGGGATGCGGCAGTCCTCAAAAATCAGCTCCGCCGTCTCCGATGCCCGCATGCCGAGTTTGTTCTCCTTCTTTCCTCCTCGGAAGCCTGGCATGTCACGCTCCACGACCATCGCCGTGATGCCGTGGCTGTCGAGCAATTCTCCTGTGCGCACCAGAACGACCGCCACTTCAGCAGACAGCCCATGCGTGATCCAATTCTTGGTGCCATTGACCACCCAATGGTCGCCTTCATCGACTGCGGTGCACCGCATCCGCATCGCATCTGAACCGGTGCCAGCCTCGGTCAGCCCCCACGCGCCGATGTGCTGACCTGAAGCCAGTTTCGGCAGCCACTTCTGCTTTTGCTCCTCATTGCCAAACGTCAAAATGTGGTTGGTGCACAGGCTGTTGTGTGCGGCCATGCTGAGCCCCACGGACCCGCAGACGGCGGCCAATTCTTCGATGGCTGCCACGTACTCCCCATAGCCCAAACCGGCACCACCATATGCCTCCGGTACAAGCATGCCGAGCATGCCCAATTCCCCCATTTTGGAGAACGCCTCACGCGGGAAGTACTGTGCTTCATCCCACTCCATCACATGGGGGGCGATCTCTTTCGCGGCGAAGTCGCGGACCATGTCGCGGATGGCCCCGATGGTTTCGTTCTCCTGGAAGTTCATTGCGTCCGGCTTTGTCCTGTAAGATCGCGACGAATGGGTCATTTCTCCCCACACGGCCGCAAATAGATGGCCACTTGCCGCAAAACCGAATCCCGGACCCCCAAACAGCCGCTCACATTGCCCCCGGGAGCCCCATGCAGTGCCACGTAACGCGCCAACACTTCTGCCTCCTTTCGGCTGACGCCGGGGATGTCTTGCCAATCCGATGCCGACAACGAGTCTGGACAGCGCTGCACCACGTCCGCCGCGTTGGCCTCAAATCGTGACAACAGCACATTGGCCAGGCTGTCCCACCCCAGCGCTTCCTGCAGTTGCTCCGGAGCGGCAAAGCCTCCCCATTTCCGACGGGCCTCCAGGATGCGACCTGCCACCCAGGGCCCAACGCCCTTCATCCGAAGGAGCGTCAAGCTGTCCGTTCGGTTCAAGTCCACAGGCTCCTCGGGCGCTGCCGCCCGCCGCCGCCCCGATGGCCCTTCGCCGGATGTCGTCATCTGTTGCGACCTGCCTGATTCCTTTGAGGGGGTGGGCTCCGTTGGAGGGGGCTCTGGAAAACGCAGCTGGTCGCCGTATCGCTCCATCCAACCCTGCGGCAACACGCGCATTCTGCGCAGGACCTCTTCGTTCAAGAAACCACCCACAGCCGCCCGATACCGCAGTGCAGATGCGGCCTGCTTGGGCGTGAGGCCCGCGGCCACCCAACCTGCGGAGTCCAGTGATTGAACGTCAATGGGACCTGTAACGAGCGGCCTCTTGGGCCCTGCCTCCGGCCCAGGAAGGCGATCCAACGCCATCAGCAAGGTGGTCACCGGGATCGGGTCCGGCTCATCTGGCAGCCGGGCAAGCCACACCTCCACGCCACACCAGAAAAGAAGGCACGCGGCGATGCAGGCCACGCCCAGCCTCTCAGCCCGGGGCGGCGGAACCAGATTGGCGCGTCCCAATCAGTCGTACCGCTTGATGGCGCCGGACTTCACCCGCTGGAGGTAGTCGGCCAAGTCCCCTTTGACTTCTCCTGCGAGGAAGTAGAGTCCAAGCACATTGGGGAAACACATGGCGAAGATCATCGCGTCGCCAAAGTCAAACACGCTCTTTGCGCTGATGGCGCTGCCCACGATGACGAAGAGGCAGAAGACCGCCTTGTAGCTGAGGTCGGCCGCTTTCGTCTCGCCGAAGAGGTACGTCCATGCCTTGAGGCCGTAGTAGCTCCACGAAATCATGGTCGACAGGGCGAACAGGATGACAGCCAGCGACAGGACGGCGGGGAACCAGGGGATGCTCTGCTCAAAGCTGCTGGACGTCAATCCAATGGCATCCAAGGAGCCGGACTTGGCATTGCCGAGCACGGTGACCGCATCAAACTGGCCGTAGTCCGTGATGACGATCACCAGGGCCGTCATCGTGCAGATGACCACCGTGTCGATGAAGGGCTCGAGCAAGGCCACGATGCCCTCGCTGACCGGCTCATCCGTCTTGGCCGCGCTGTGCGCGATGGACGCCGAACCGATGCCGGCCTCGTTGGAGAACGCAGCCCGGCGAATGCCTTGGATCAAGACACCGACGAGACCGCCGTACATGGCATCACTGGCGAACGCCCCGCTGATGATGCGCCCGAACGCCGTCGGCACGGCACCGAGGTTGCTCAAAATCACCCACAGGGCGCCAAGGATGTAGATGCCCACCATGAAGGGCACAATCTTGTCGGTCACCTTGGCAATGGACTTGATGCCGCCCAGGATGACAATGCCGACGATGACCGCCATGAGCGTTCCGAAGATCCACCCCTGACCGTAGAACATGCTGGACTCCCCGCCGGTGACGGAAATGAGCTGCTGGGTCGCCTGGTTGATCTGCACCATGTTGCCGCCTCCGAAGGAGCCTCCAATGCAGGCAATGGCGAACAAGGCAGCCAACACCTTGCCGAGACCTGCGTTGCCCTTTTTGGCCAAGCCATCCCGCAGGTAGTACATGGGACCACCGGAAACCGACCCATCGGCATTTTGACGGCGGTACTTCAATCCGAGGGTGCACTCCACGAACTTGGAACTCATCCCGAACAGGCCCGCGATGATCATCCAGAACGTCGCACCGGGGCCACCCAAGGACACGGCCACCGCAACACCGGCGATGTTGCCTACGCCCACTGTGCCGCTCAAAGCAGCCGTGAGCGCCTGGAAATGGGACACCTCTCCTTTGTGGTTCGGGTCATCGAATTTGCCACGGACGACATCCAACGCGTGCCCAAAGGCCCGCAGGTTGACGAACTTGAAGTAAACGGTGAAGAAGAGGGCGCCCACGAAGAGCCAGATGAGCACGAACGGGATGGTGAATCCCCCGATGTTGATGCTCCAGAAAATGATGGAGGTGATGACATCGGTGACGGGGCCCATGACACTGTTGATGGCGTCGTCCACCGATGCGGCAGCGGCGTGAAAGGGCAACAAGAACAAAGCTGTCAGCGCAGTGCTGGCGGCGATCAGGCGTTTCATGAAATCTCGATTGGTTCGCGTTGGACGCAATATAGGCCGCAGGTCATACCCCGCTCGCCGGAGGGCCATCCGGAGTTTGCAGACCAAACACCCTGTTGAGCAAACGCAATTGTTTGTCGTTGCCGAGCACGAACAGTTTGCAGGCGTTGTCCAACGGGGTCGTGGGGCCAGGGTTGATGATGAACTCCCCTGCCGAGGTCTTCACCCCGATGACATTGACGCCCAACTTGTTCCGGGCATCCACCTCACCCAAGGTGGGCAGGCGGAACTCCGGCGGCAAGTCCTTGACGTCCACCTCCTCCAGGTTGATGGCGTCCTTGCCCTGGATGCGGATGTGGTCGATGAAATCCATGACATCCGGGTTGGCCACGAGGGACGCCATGTGGGCCCCTCCGACGGTGTCGGGCATGATGACGTTGTCGGCACCTGCGCGGCGGAGCTTCGCCACAGAACCCGCTTGCGATGCACGGCTGATCAGCATGGCTTGCTCATTGTGCTCCCGCACCGACAAGACGGTATACAGGTTGTCGGCGTCACTCGGCAAGGTGCAGATGACGGCCCGAGCGCGTTCCACACCCGCCGCCATCAGGCGGTCATCCCGGGTGGCGTCCCCGGAGATGACGAGGGGCGTCAACGCTTCGCGCAATTGCCCCACCAGCTCCTCGTCCTTCTCGACGATGACGGCGTCGTAGCCTTTGGAAATCAGGTCGGCGTAAGCCTTCTCGCCCACACGGCCATAGCCGCAAACGATGACGTGGTTCTTGAGTGTGTCGATGGTGCGCTCCAATTTTCTGGCCTTGAAGAGATCCCGGTATTCGCCAGCCACGAAGTACGTGGTCACAGCAGAGATGGTGTAAGCGAAGGTACCGATGCTGAAGATGATGAGCAGGGAAGTGAATATCATCCCATCCGGACTCAATTCATGCACCTCGCGGAAGCCCACCGTGCTGACCGTGATCATGGTCATGTAGAAGGCCTCGACAAACGTGTAGTCCTCGAGTACCATGAAGCCCACACTGCCCACGACAATGACCATCAAGACCACCACCAACGAGATGGCGATGCGACCAAATGACTTGAATTTGAAGCGGTACAGCACGACGGGAAGTTAGCGGGACGCGGCCAATTCCACCGCCATGGCCTGTTGGAGGCGAACTGCCTCGGCCCGGGCTGCCTCAGCGAAGTCCTCGCCGCTCGAGGCGTACATCAAGCTGCGCCCCACATTGACCAGCAATCCCCCGGCCAGCGACGCGCTCCATCCAGCGGCACACACCGCCTCAAGCGTGCCCCCTTGGGCGCCCACTCCCGGCACCAGCAAGAACCGATCAGGCACAACGGCACGGACTTCTGCCAACCACTCCGGTCGGGTCGCACCCACGACGTACATCAGCCGCTCGGAACCCGCATACGTTTGGCTCACCTCAAGCACCCGGCGCCACAGCGGTGCTCCTCCCTCGGCGCCGTGAAACTCAAAGTCTTCTGCTCCGGGGTTGGACGTGGCGGCGAGCAGGATGGTCCACTTGTCCTCAAAAGCCAAGAAGGGCTCCACGCTGTCGCGCCCCATGTAAGGCGCCACCGTCACAGCATCTGCACCCCACGCTTCAAAGGCCGCCTTGGCATAGCGGGTGGCGGTGTTGCCGATGTCACCACGCTTGGCGTCCGCGATCCGCAAGCACCCTTCGGGAATGGCCGCGAGCGTCTCTTCCAAGACCGCCCAGCCATCGCTGCCCATGCTTTCGTAAAAGGCGACGTTGGGTTTGTAGGCGACCGCGACGTCCGACGTGGCGTCAATGAGGGCCTTGTTGAAGGCCAACACGGCTTCCGGACCCGTTCCGAGGTGGGGCGGCATGCGGGCTGGGTCGGGGTCGAGCCCGACGCACAGGAAACTGTTCTTGGCGCGAATGGTGTCGATCAGAGTCTGGCGGTCCATGGGGCGCGAAGGTATTTCCCTTCCTCCGCCCTTCCGCTCACTCCGGACGGGAGATGCCGGCCTGTTTCAACCGCTCCATGCGTTCTGTGGAGCGCAGGGCCTGGATCAATTCCTCCAGCTCGCCGCCCAACACGCGCTCCAGAGCATGCAACGTCATTCCGATGCGGTGGTCGGTGACCCTCCCCTGTGGATAATTGTAGGTTCGGATCTTGCCCGAACGGTCCCCGGTTCCCACCTGGGATTTCCGTTCGGCCGCTTCCGCTGCCCGCCGGGCTTGGTCTTCTGCTTCCCAGAGACGAGCGCGAAGTACGCCCAGCGCTTGCTCGTAATTGGCATGCTGCGACCGCCCGTCCTGGCATTCCACCACGACCCCCGTAGGCAGGTGGGTCAGGCGGACGGCACTCTCCGTCTTGTTGACGTGCTGTCCGCCAGCACCGCTCGCGCGAAAAGTGTCCTTGCGGACATCCTTCAGGTCCAGCGTCACATCCGTGGCCTCCGCCTCGGGCAGGATGGCGACTGTGGCGGCGCTGGTGTGGATGCGGCCCTGGGATTCGGTCGCGGGCACGCGCTGCACACGGTGGGTGCCACTCTCGTATTTCAAGTGACCAAAGACGCCTTCTCCCGAAATCCGGGCCACCACTTCCTTGTAGCCCCCAGAAGACCCGGCATGGCTCCCAACAGGCTCCACTTTCCACCCCTTGGAGTCACAGTACCGCACATACATCCGAAACAGGTCGCCAGCCCACAACGCCGCTTCGTCGCCCCCGGTTCCCGCTCGGACTTCCACGATGCAGTCCCTGCGGTCACTGGGATCATCGGGCACCAAGGCCTCTTCCAATTCGCGCTTCAAGCTGGCGAGCTCCTCCGTCAAGCGCTCGACTTCCTCTCGCGCCATGTCGGCAAGCTCTGCGTCCTCGCTGTGGACATCGTCCTGCGCGGCACGCAGATCATCTGAGGCCGTCCTGAAGCGCTGAATCCGAGCCACAATGGGGTCGAGCTCATTGAAATCGCGCATCGCTGACCGGTAGGCTGCAACGTCAGAGATGACGTTGGGGTCGATGATGCGAAGGGACAATTCCCGGTGACGGTCCTCCAGCGACCCCAGCCGCCCGAGCAACCCGTCTGCCTCAGGCATACGTCTCGAGGCCTTGCGGACCGTGGATGGTCAACCGCGGAGCATCCGCTGAGCGGGCTTCCACCCGGCCCACAATCTGAGCGGCCACCCCGTGCTTTTGGGCAGCGGCAATGACGGTCTCCGCGTGTTCGGGTGTCGTATACACCTCCATGCGATGCCCCATGTTGTATACCTGGTACATCTCGTGCCACCCTGTGCCGCTGTGCTCCTGAATCAGGCGGAACAGCGGGGGCGTCTCAAAAAGGTTGTCCTTGACAATGTGCAAGCCCTTGTCCGCGAAGTGCAAAACCTTGGTTTGACCACCACCACTGCAGTGGACAATCCCGTGCAGGGCCTCGCGGCCTTCCTTGAAAAGGTCGACGAGCACCGGCGCGTAGGTGCGTGTGGGGGACAGCACGAGCTTGCCCGCATCCACGGGCACCCCTTCCACGGCATCGGTCACATCAAATGGCCCGGTGTAGACCAATTCCTGGGGAAGCCCAGGGTCGAAGCACTCCGGATACTTCTCCCGCCATCCGGGGCCGAACATGTCGTGACGGGCACTGGTCAATCCATTGGATCCCGTGCCGCCATTCCAGGCGTCTTCATAATGGGCCTGGCCGTCGCTGGCCAAACCGACGATGACATTCCCCGCTTGAATCCGGGCGTTGTCGATCACTTCGTCGCGGCGCATGCGGCACACCACCGTGGAGTCCACCACCACGGTGCGGACAAGGTCACCGAGGTCGGCGGTTTCCCCACCGGTGCCCCGGACATCCAGGCCCCACTTGCGCCACTCGGCCATCAACTCTTCCGTTCCTTGGATCAAGGCCGCGATGACCTCACCGGGGACCAAACGCTTGTTGCGTCCAATGGTCGAGCTGACGAGAATCGGGCCCGTGGCGCCGACGCAAAGCAGGTCGTCCAGGTTCATCACCAAGGCATCCTGGGCAATGCCCTTCCACACGGACAGGTCTCCAGTCTCCTTCCAGTAAATCCAAGCGAGGGCACTCTTGGTGCCCGCCCCATCGGCGTGCATGACCAAGCAATGGTCCTCGCTGCCGGTCAAGGCATCGGGCACCACTTTGCAAAACGCCTTGGGAAAGAGGCCTTTGTCAATGCCGGAGATGGCCGCGTGCACCTCCTCCTTGCCGGAAGAAACGCCGCGTTGCGCATACCGATCCTCCGCGGAAGCGGCGGTGTTGGAATGGCTCACTCTGGGACGTAGTCGAAGCTGGTGATTCGGAACACCGTGCGGCGGTTCATTTGGTGCGCCGCCTCGCGCTCCTCTTCGGTGGCGAGGGCTGCAATCTCCGCATCGCTGATGAGCGGCATGGTTTCTCCGCGGCCCAGAGGCTGCAAGCGGGCGCGCTCGATGCCGCGCTCCACGAGATAGTTCACGCAGGTTTCCGCGCGCTGCTGGCTCAGCAGGTCGTTGGCCTTGACGCCACCCCGGGTGTCGGTGTGGGCTTCGAGGGAAATGACGAACGTCGGGTTGCGCTCCAGCAGATCGACGAGGTAGTCCAGGCTGTCCTTGGAGTTGACAGCCTCATTGACAATCAAGTCGGCCTTGGCGAACTCATACTGGACCAGCGGCATCGGGTAATCCTCGTTGGTCACCACCTCGCGGAGGAGATACTCCTTGATGAAGTTGGTGCTCTTGCTGAGACCGATGGTGCTGAATTGGTCGCCTGCGCTGATGTAGCCTTCCATGGAAATGTCCACGGAGTAGGTGCTCTCGGCTCCAATCTCCCATTCTCCATCCTCAGCGCCACCTTCTGAATCCGTGCTGGAAGACACACTGGCACCATCGCTGCCCGTCACCGTCACCTTGGCTCCGACGATCGGCATGCCGGTGTCATAGTCATAGACGTAAGGCACGTAGTCGAATTCCAGCGGCGGCATGGAGAAGGCGAAAATGTCGTCCTTGCCCTTGCTCTCCGGGCGGTCGGAGGACAGGTATCCCTGCTCCTTCTTCGGGTGGTACACCAGGGCGAAGTCATCGGAGGCCGTGTTGATGGGGTACTCCATGAATTCCGGGGTCTCGAAGTTCATGCCATCCCCTTTCCAGGTGGCCATGAGGATGTCCAATCCCCCCATGCCGCCGGGGCGGTCAGAGGCGAAGTAGAGGTCGCCATTCTTCCGGATGTGGGGGAAAAACTCGTCGCTGCTCGAATTGATGCCGGGGCCCATGTTCTGAGGGGCTCCCCATTCCCCGCTCGCATCGTCGTACTGGATGTACCACAAGTCGCGGCCGCCTTGTCCGCCCTGCATGTCACTCACGAAGACCATGAACTGGTCATCCGGGGTGAGGGCGGGCTGTCCGACCTGGGAGCTGTCGTCGCCGGCTTCCCGGTCGAGGATGCCCAATTCCTCAGCGGCACCCCAGCGGGACCCCACTTTTTCGGACTTGTAGATGTCACACGGGAAGTTGTTGTCCTTGTCGACCAAACACCGGGTGAAGTACAGCGTCTTGTAATCGGAATTCAAGGCCACACCACCCTCGTTGCTCGGGCTGTTGATTGTGTTGCCGAGGGGCTCCGGAATGCTCCACTTGTTCTTGCGGTCCACTTCAGCCATGAACAAGTCCATGTAGCTCTCGCCCGTAATGGGGTCTTCTCCACTGCCGGCACTGCTGCTGCGGCTCGAAGCGAAAATGACCTCTTCACCGCGCTTGTCAGCGAAGGTCATGGCGAAGTCGAAGTTGGGAGAGTTCACCATCACCAGAGGCTCGACCACAAAACGGCTCTCGCCGGCGAACAGGCTCTCCGCTGCATTGTTGCCGGAATTGATGAAGGTGTCGGCCAACTCGCCGTCGCCGCCATTGGATTTGTACTTCTGGAACTGCTCGACTGCATCGTCGAAGTCGCCCTGTCCCATGAACACCAGACCGTAGTTCTTGAACACCTCGGGGTTGTCGTTGGCCCACTTGAGGTCGATGGCGCGCTTGTACCACTCCTCAGCGGCAGGCAAAGCCCGGCTCAAGCGGTAGCACTCACCGATCAGGAAACACACGCGGCCTTTTTCGTCGAGGTTGCCTTTCAGCTTGGCATAGGCCACCTGGTAGTCCTTGGCAGCTTCGAAATAACCACCGCGGTCAAAGGCGGCATCGGCATCGGCCGTGATGTCATTCTGGGCCAAGCCCGGGAGGGCAATCAGGGCAAAGACGAGGGTGAACGCAGCGCGGCATGCGGCGGTACGCTCAAGAAGCAGGTTCAACATTCCCAATTGAGGTTTACGGGCGAATGTAAGAAGGCCCCGGAACTTCGCGTGAACGAATCCGGGGCCTTCCTTGTTTTGTCGTGTTGATATCAGCGCGTGAAGAGCAATTCGCGCAGTTTCGGGAAGGGCCAGCGGCTGTCTTCCGTCAGCTTTTCGAGCTGATCCACTTGGATGCGACACTCCTCCATCAGGGGCTTCACCACTTCGGCATACCCCTTGGCGATGGCGTGAGCATCGTCGAGCTCGTTGACCTTGCAACGCTCGGTGCGCAGCTTGTTGACCACATCGTAGGTGGCAGACACGCCGGCGGAGAGGTCCTCGAGGAGGCCGCGCTGCGCCACGGTCATGGCATCGGCCTGGTTGTCGCCGAAGACGTCCATGAAACCTTGGATGTTGGCGAGCAGGTCGCTCTGGTAATCCATGACGGCCGGCAGAACCTGGTTGGTCACCATGTCGCCGAGGACGCGGGCCTCGATCTGCAGCTTCATCACGTAGTTCTCAAGCTCGACCTCGGTGCGGGCTGCGATTTCCTCCGCGGAAAGGACACCCATGCCGTCGAACAGCTCGACCACCTCCTTGCGGTCCCAGACCGCGAGCGCGCTCGGGGTGTCGAGCAGGTTGGACAGTCCGCGCTTGGCAGCCTCGTCCACCCACTCTTGACCGTAGCCGTTGCCTTCGAAGCGGATGGCCTTGCTCTCCTTGATGAGCTTCTGGATCTCCTTGAGGAGGGCCTCGTCCTTTTTGTCACCGCCGGCGATGCGGGCATCGACAGCCTCCTTGAACATGTTGAGCTGCTCGGCCATGATCGTGTTGAGCACGGTCATCGGCACGGCGCAGTTGGCAGCGCTGCCCACGGCGCGGAACTCGAACTTGTTGCCCGTGAAGGCAAACGGGGACGTCCGGTTGCGGTCGGTGTTGTCGAGCAGCACCTCCGGGATGCGGCCGATCTCCAACTTCACCGCCGTCTTCTCGTCCGGGCTCATCTTGCCGGCAGACACGTTTTCCTCGACAGCGTCGAGCAATTCGGTCAGCTTGGAGCCGATGAAGGCACTGATGATGGCCGGCGGCGCCTCATTGGCACCGAGACGGTGGTCATTGCCAGCGCTGGCGATGGCCGCACGCAACACATCAGCGTGGCGGTGAATGGCCGCGATCGTATTGACGAAGAAGGTCAGGAAGCGCAGGTTGGTCTTCGGGTTGGTGCCTGGCTTGAGCAGGTTGACACCGGTGTTGGTGCCGAGGGACCAGTTGTTGTGCTTTCCGGAACCGTTGAGGCCGGCGAAGGGCTTCTCGTGAACGAGCACGCGGAAGTCGTGGCGAATGGACACCGTCTCCAGCAACTCCATGAGCAGCAGGTTGTGGTCGTTGGCCAAGTTGGCCTCCTCGAAGACCGGGGCCACCTCGAACTGGTTCGGGGCCACCTCGTTGTGGCGGGTGGTGACGGGGATTCCGAGCTTGTGGGCCTCACA
>CALBSW010000137.1 GCA_937967465.1 uncultured Flavobacteriales bacterium | reverse complement strand
CCACTGTCCGGTCGTCTGCGACCTCATGGCGACGGCGGTGGCAGAGGTGGAGAGCGATGGCGACGGGCTGGACGACGCCGACGAACTGGCGCTCGGCACGGATCCCTTCGACGCCGACACCGATGGCGACGGCCTCACCGACGGCCTCGAGGTGGCGGCCGGCACGACCCATCCTTTGGCCTCCGACTCCAACGGCAACGGCTGCCCGGACGGCGAGGAAGCCCTCGGCCTCTGCGGCGGATGCGTGGGCGACCTCAACGCGGACGGCATCGTCACCGTCGCGGACATCCTCCTCCTCCTCGGCAACTTCGGCAACCCCTGCCCCTGAGCCGCCTCAGGCGTTCAGCTGCAATCAGTCTTGGGCGCGAATCAGCGCGCGGACATCGAGATCGGTGCCGGGTTCCAAATCTGGACCCACGGTGAGGAGCACGCGCCCTTTGAAGAGAATCTCTTGCCCGTAGTCGAGGCGAACCCCGCTCCGGCTCTTGGGCGACAGGTTGGGGTTCATCACACCGGGAATCTCCAGTGCAATGGATTTCAAACCGGTGTTGATCAGGTTGAACGCCACGCTGGGCACCGCATCGGGCGCTTCGGGTACAGGACGCTCGTAACGCACCGCAATGCGGGTGTCGCCACCGATGGCGTCCACCAGCAGCCGTTCACCTTCGCCCACACGCACAGTGGCTTCACCGCGGGCGTCGAGACCAAAACCGCGAAGCTGGGTCGTCCCTGCGGCATCCATGACACGGACATACACGGCATTGCCGCGGTTTCGGATGACGGCATCGGCAGGGAGAAAGGGCGAGGGCGCATCGTCCTGGCCCGGGCCGCCCCCGGTCAGGAGCCACGCATTGCCCGCCGGAATCTCAATCCGCACCGGCTCCATCTCTTGGGCATCTGCCCCCACCACCACCATTGTGGCCACCAGCAACATCATTGTTCGCATGAAGGAAGAACAGGATGATCAAAGCGGAGTTCACCCTTGGGCTCGCAACAACGCCAAATCGTCCGCTGTCTGAAGGACTGAGGTCAGTGCTCGCGGAGGTGGTCGGCGAGCGGGAAGCGGAGGCGCGGGCCGTAGAGGCCTTCCGGGGTGCCCTCGCCCACCGAGATGGCCATGGTGACCGTGGCGTCCGCGGGGAGGCCGAAGAGGGCGCGGACCTGATCGGGGTCGAGGCCCTCCATGGGACAGCTGTCGAAGCCGGCCGCCTTGATGGCGAGCATGAATTGAGCGGCGGCCAAGGCCACGCTCTTGTCGACCCACGCGTTGCGGGCCGCGGCGGACATGCCGGCGATGTTGGCGGCCACCTGATCGCGGTAATAGCTGGCGGTGCCGTCGTTGCCGGCCGCCTCGAAGTGGGCGACCATGGCGGCGCATCGGGCCTCGAGCAAGTCGGGGCGGCCCACGAAGAAGACGAGCTCAGCTGAAGTTGCGGCAGCCGGCTGGGACAGACAGGCCGTCACGGCGGCCTCGCGATCAGCGGAGCCGGAACGGACCCAGTGGAATTCCCACGGCTGCAGGTTGTTGGAGCTCGGCGCGAGGTGGGCGGCGCGCAAGGCGGACTGCATCACCTCCTCGGGCACGGAAGCCGAGGAGAAGCGGCGCACGCTGCGGCGCGCGTTGGCCAAGGATTCGAAAGCCTCACCGGAAGTCGGGGTCGTGTCCGTCATGGTTGGAATACATTCGCGCTTCGCCCTTGTTCTCATGGCCCACCGATCCTTCGACTTCCTGACCGAGTTGCCCGAGCCGTTTGACGATGGGAATTGGATCGCGCGCAACGGCCGGAGCCTGCGGCGCTTTTTCGCCTTCATCGGATTGGCCCTGACGGCCACGGCCAGTGCACTCGCCAGGAAGCTGACCGGTGCGGACCACAGGCGATTGTACAAGCCCTACACGTGGTTCTGCCGCAACATCCACCGCGCAGCGGGCATTCGCGTGACCGTTGAGGGCGAACTGCCCGACCACGCCTGCATCCTCGTCGCCAACCACCGCAGCTACATCGACGCGGTGATGGTGCCGTCCCCCCACCCCCTCGTCTTCGTGGCCAAGGCGGAAGTCAAGCGCTGGCCCATCATCGGATGGGGCGGGAATGCGGTGCGGACCATCTGGGTGGACCGGTCGAGTCCGGAAAGCCGCAAGGCCACCCGTGTGGAGGTCCGCAAGCGGATTGAAGATGCGCTGAGCGTCATCATCTTCCCGGAGGGCACCACCTACCGCGGACCGGACCTGCTCGAGTACAAAATGGGCATGTTCAAGATGTGCGCGGAGGGCGGGTTCCCCATCTGCCCCATCGCCATGGAATACCGCAACCCCGAGGTGGCGTGGGAAGGCAGCGACCTGTTCGTGCCGCACGCGCTCAAGGTCTTCCGCCGCCGCTATGTCGACGTGGCCCTGCGCTTCGGTGAGGTGCAATACGGCGACGACATGGTCGAATTGCGGGAGCGCCTCCACAAGTGGACCACCGACGCCTGCCTGGAGATGCGGGCCAATTGGGACGCCCAGACCTGAGACAGCGTCAGTCGCTCAGGCGACCTTGTCGGGGTGCTTGTCCTTGACGTGCTGGGCAATGGCGAGGCTGTTGCCGTCCTCGTCGATGCGGACAAAGACGAGGCGCGTCGTGGTCACCACCGCCTCCTCGTGGCTGTAGACATTGAACTTCCGCGCTTCGACCGCCACGGTGATGGACTTGTTGCCGATGCGCGTGATCTCGCCGTAGAGTTTGATGAGGTTGTTCTCCTTGACGGGCGATTTGAACAGCACCTCCTCCACTTTGAGGGTCACCATGTTGGGGCTGTGGCAGACTTCGTTGACAAACGCCACCGCCACTTCGTCGATCCAGCCGAGCATGGTGCCGCCGAAGAGGTTGTTGTGGACGCCGAGGTCGTGCTTCTTGCAGACTTTGGTACCGAGCAATTGCATGCGACAAAGGTCCATCTTTGTGGTCCGATTCACCGCATCATGTCCAGCCGACACCTTCTCGCCCCCTTCGCCGCCCTGGCCGCGCTTCTCCTGCCCTGTCTCCCGGCCACGGCCCAGACCGGCATCGCCATCGACCACGATTTCAGCGACTGGAATCCCGCCGCCGACATCGCCGCCGCCGACACGGCCGGTCCGCTGGTCGCCGCCAGCTTCGCGAGCGACGCCGAGAACCTCTACTTCCACCTCATCTACGACCGGCTCATCGCCCTCGACGAATCGTGGGAACCCCACGCCACCCGCCTCGGGGTGGACGTGGACGGCAACGCGTCCACCGGCCAGATCGTGGGCGGCTTCCAGGGCGCCGACATCGTGGTGCACCTGCAAGACCGCTACGTCAGCCAAAGCGGTGCGGGCGGGACCACGTCCCAGCACACCCTCAACGACCGCCGCGTCCGCATGGCCCCCACCTACGGCGGGCCGGAACACGAAGTGGCGCTGGGCCGGGCCTACAACGGCGTGCCGGCGAGCGGCACCGTGCGGTGGACGGTGCGGTGCGGATCCGGTCAGCAGATCAGCGGTGAAATGGCCCTCGACAACGCGCCCGCCGTGCCCATGGCCACCCCGCTCGAGCGTGCCGAAGACACCGAGGTTCGCGTCGCGTTCTGGAACATGAACCGCCGCCTCGACGAGGCCGGTGCCACGGCTGCGATGGGCCGCATCCTCGGTGCCGTCCAACCCGACGTCATTGGCATGAGCGAAGTCGAGGACTTCTCGGAAGCGCAGGTGCAGGCCTTGCTCGAGGAATGGATGCCCATCCAAGGTGGAGCGTGGCACGTGGCCAAGGACGATTGGGACCTCATGGTCTGCAGCCGCTGGCCCATCACCGCCGAATACCCCGACATCTACCGGCAATTCCCCGTCGTCATCGACGCCCCCTGGGAAGGCGACCTGATGGTCACCGCCAGTCACCTCAAGTGCTGCAATGGCGCTGCGCAACGCCGCACGGAGGCCGACGAATACATGGCCTTCCTGCGGGACGCCATGTCGGAGGGCGGCCAGCTTGACCTCGCGGCCAACACTCCCGTGGTGTACGGCGGCGACCTCAACATGGTCGGTCCGGGCTGGGCCATGCAGACCCTGCTCACCGGCGACATCCACGACAACGGCGACCACGGTCCCGACTTCGCCCCGGATTGGGACGGCACCCTGCTTCGGGAGCTGACCTGCCTGCAGACCGACCGCGCGATGGACTACACCTGGCGCAACGACAACAGCGAATGGGGCGCCGGCAAGCTCGACTACATCATCGTCCAGGACGGCGTCGTGGAGGTGCTGCGCGAATTCGCCCTCGAGACATCCTCGATGACGCCGGAGCGCCGCGACCAATATGGATTGGAAGCCGGCGACGACCTCGAGGCGAGCGACCACTACATCGTGGTGGCCGACCTCAAGAAGCGCGACCGCCGGCCGGGCCGCAAGCCCGTCCAGCTGAAGAAGGTGCAGTGATCACCGCTTCCCGACCTGGAAGACGCGGTTGATGTTGAACCCGAAATAGAGGTCCCCATCCTGCCAGCGGCCGGCGGTTTCCGCGAGGAAGGAGCGCTCGAACATGCCGCGGCTGTTGGTGATGTGCAACTGAAACACGTGCCCGCCCGTCTCGATGTCGAGGCCGAGGCTGAGTGAGTTGTTGAGCCCATCCTCGATGGGGCGCGGCAGGAGAAGGTGGTACTCCCCGTTGACCGACAACCGTGCGTTGAGCTTGTAGCGGAAGCCGCCGCCCACGGTGGCCACATCGTTGGGCCGCGCCGGCTGGTCCACCAGGTTGCGGTGGACGAGGGAGGGAATGACGGCGAAAGAGAATTCAGGCGAGAACTTCCGGGCGATGACGACCTGATGGACGTAGCTCAGCCGGTGCACGCCGCGCCGGTCGATGCCGTCCTCTGGGAAGCGCAGGCCGTCCCGCATCAACACCGAATACCCCGTCAGGCTGATCGGGGAGCCTCCCCCCTTCTTCTGCTCGAGGAAACGCCACTTGGCATTGGCCTCCAAGGTCTTGCCAAAGGAAGACCGGGCGATGCCGACCTGCAGTTGGTCGGTCACCCCGAAATCGAGGCCCATCCGCATCTGGGCGTTGTCGAGGCCCCACAAGGCATACGCCCCATCGCTGATGCGGCCGAAGCGGTGGGCGATGATGAAGTTCACCTCGCCCCGGCCCGACGTTTCCGGACTCTGCACGTTGATGATGCGCCCCGCCTTGAAGGTGGACGTGACCACCTCCGGTCCCGCCGGCGCGTCAAAGAAGTCCATCAGGTCGTCCTGCGCCAAGGCGGACACGGACAGGGTCAACAAGGCCGCCAGGACCGCGTGGCTGAACCGCATCATTGGGCGACCAAGTTGGCGTTCAAGGTCACGCCGATGACCTCGGCGATGTTTTCCGACACCACCTTCGGGATGGCGATGTCGTGGTCCTCGCAGGGCACGTCGAAGGCGGCCTCGATGCGCCACCCTGCCCCCGTGTTCTCCATGGATCCCGTGATGTCCCGCTCCACAGCCACGCCGTGCATCTCGAGGGTGCCGGTGGCGCGCACCGCTTGTGGACCCGCAGCGCTGAGGTCGAGGTCCATCACCTGTCCGCGGAACGTCGCTTTGGGGTAGCGTTCCGTTTCCATGTAATTCTCATTGAAATGCTCCTCCATCAGGGCCTTCGGGAAATGGAAACTCAGGATGGGCACCTGAAAGGCGAGCTGTCCGGTTTCGGCATCGAAAATGGCGGACGCTTCATGGCTCTCCGCACGGATGTCCTCGATGGGGGTTTCGCTCAAAAATGCAATGTGGGCCTCGCGGGTCGCGAAGCGTTGGGCTTGGAGACTGGTTCCGAAGAACAGCAGCGCGAAAAGCAGGGAAAGGCGCATCAATTGTTGGGTTTGCCGGCCTCGATCCACGCGTGGAACCGGGCGATGGAACAGCTGTCGAGCTTGCCGGATTGGGGCATCAGCAGGGGGTCTCCCTCGGGAAGGTCCATCCGGTCGACCATGATCTCAGCGAATTGGGCGATCTCCGAATGGCTTCCAAACGCCAGGCCTGCCGCCGGGGTGGATCCACTGTGACAACCTTGGCAATGGTCCTCCACCAAGGGCAGGATGTCCATCCCGTAGGTCGTCTCGAAGGTGTCGCAGTCAAACGGCGTGCCCAGCGTATCCAAGTCGTCATAGACGCAGCCTGTCCAAGTCACGGCCAAGAGCACGGCCCCCACGATTTTCGCTTGATTCATCATCTCCAACATAGCATTTCCATGGCGGAAGTGTTCAGGGCAAGTTGTCCAAGTGATCGCCCCGCTTGAGGGCGCGTTCAATGACCACCAGCGGCCACACACACGCCACCGTCATGGCGGAGTAGAGTACGAGCTGTGCCGTATCGAGGTCCACGTACATGGTGAAGGGGACCGCAGCCGCCATCAAGGGCCAGGAATACACCGCGTACAAATCGATGCTGCGGCGGTTGGCATAGGCCCACGCTTCCGGCGATGCCATGGACCTTTTGGTGCGGTACCCGTACGTCGCGTTGGGCTCGGGACCCGGTGGATACCGCCGCACCACCGCTTGAATGACCCACAGCAGGGCGCCCGGTATCGCGTTGAGCCCCAAATTGAGCCACGTGAATGTGATGACCTCCTCCATGTCTTGTCTCAAAACTCGGCTTTTCTGCGCCAGGTTGTCCGCCTTCTTGGCGGGTGTTGTCCTCCTCGCTTCCTGTTCAACGGACGATGGCCTGCGCATCGTGCCTGCGGAAGGCAGTTGGCGCGCAGTGGAAGCCGTGTCGGATGACGCCGCTTGGTTCGCCTCCTCCACCGGCCACTGGCGGCACCTCACCGTGCAAGGCATCCGTGCGGAATCCGACGTTTTCGGGGACACCCTCCCCGCGCCGGCCGACTCCGCCGTGTCGCTCCACTACCGCGGGCTCGCCCGCACGTCGGAGGCGCTGCTGGGCACCGTGGTCGGCTCGCCGGGCCTCGTCCGCAGGGCGCCCTTCGACCGCGATGGCCAGCTCGACCTGCCGCGGACGACCGTGTGGCGCAGCGACGACCCCGCGGTCTTCCTCGACGCGGTCCTCGCCCTCGACGACAGCACCATCATCGCCATGGGCGACCCGCTGGGCGGCTGCCTCACGGTGCTCCGTTCCGACGATGGCGGGCGCTCCTGGAACACCGTGCCTTGCGCCGTACAAGACGGACCGGGCGTGCCGGCCAGCCGGGAAGGCGAAGCCGCCTTCGCCGCCTCCAACGGCAACCTCGCCGCAGCGGGCGACACCGTCTGGATGCTGTCCGGCGGCGGCGCTTCGAGGGTCTACCGCAGCCTCGACCGCGGCCAAAGCTGGACGGCCTTTGAAACGCCGCTCCAACAAGGCGGTCAGATGACGGGCGGCTTTTCGATGGACTTCGCCGACGCCGATCACGGCATCATCTGGGGCGGCAACTGGGAGGCCAAGGCAGACAATGTGGCGCGTGGCGCCATCACCGCAGACGGCGGCGAAACATGGACGCTCGTCGCAGACGGCACCGGCCCGGGCTACGGCTCCTCCATCCGGTACCGGCCAGGGTCGAATGGGCGCCAGATCGCCCTCGTGGGCACGCCCGGCGGCATCGACGTGAGCGACGACGGTGGCCAATCCTGGCGGCACGTCAGCGACAGCGCCTTCTATGCGGCGCGGTTCAGCCCGACGGGCGAGACCCTTTGGCTGTGCGGCAACGGACGGGTCGGCCGCATCAGCGCCCGCGCCTTGGGCTGGTGAGCCGGCTTACAACGGCTTGCGGGCCACCAAACGCGTGACCTCGGCCCGCCCCTGGTGGTACGGTCCCTCGTCGAGCACCACTTCTTCGGTCACACTCAACTCCATTTCGAGCCCCGCGAAATCGGCTTCCAGCATGGCGGTCGTGAACAGCATGTCGAGCGCCTTGGGGCCGCCTGAAGTGAAGGCCAGCTGGCCCGGCCCGAAACCCTCCACGATGAGCGTGCCGCCGGGCTTGAGCCACTCCACCACCCGCGGGTGGAAGGCTTCCCGCAACGCTGGTGGCGTGTGGAGGTAGCACAGGCCAATGGCGTCGAAGGCTTCCCCCGGTTCCCAATCGCGGGCATCGCCCACTTCCGCCTCGATGGTCACTCCGTGTTGGGTCGCGAACGCCAAGGCCTTGTCCACCCCGACCGACGAGGCGTCAAAGGACCGGGCGGACCA
Organism: uncultured Flavobacteriales bacterium; assembly: GCA_937967465.1. Taxonomy (GTDB): domain Bacteria; phylum Bacteroidota; class Bacteroidia; order Flavobacteriales_D; family Sanyastnellaceae; genus UBA8752. The sequence continues at coordinate 975 of CALBSW010000137.1, read as the reverse complement.
GCCCTGGGCGGCGGCGTGGACCGCGTTGCGCCCCTCCCCATCTCCGGGCAACAGGATGCGGCCGGGAGTCAACCGGGCCAACTGCTGGGCAAAAAACACATTGGGGCCCTCGCCATAGACGGTGGGCTCGGCGCTGAAACGCGCATTCCAAAAAGCACCGGGATCCTGAGCGTACTTCATGGTGCGAAGCTCGCACCTCACGCTCAGAGTGCAGCGTACCACGCATTGAGGTCGCGGATCACCTCAGAGATGTCCTCGATGAGGAAGTAGGTCGTTTGAATTTCCGTGGTGGTGAAGGGGGTCGACATCACCCCTTCCATCGTGAACTTCCGCAGGTCGGTGCGCAGGCTCCACGCGTGTTGCGTCTCGCCAAACGAGCTCATGATGCCGGCACCGAATGCCATCGGCAAGCCTTGCTCCTCCACGAATCCGAACTCCACGAAATACCAGTACAGCCGCTGGAGGGCCAGCACGTGCTCGTCGCGGCCGCGCAGGGCCACCCCAATCTCTCCGAAGCGCTTCATGAAGGCCGCGAACTCGGGGTTCATCAACGGGGGCACGTGCCCGAATGTGTCGTGAAACATGTCCGGCTCTTCGAGGTAGTCGAGCTGATCGGGCCGCCGCACCCAGGTGGAGGTGCAGAACCGCTGCTGGGCCAGGAGGGCAAAGAAGTCATCCACAGGAATCAGGCCCGGCACGATCTCCAGACCCCAACCGGTGGCCTCCTGAAGTTGGGCCGTCATGGCGTCGACCCGCGGTATGGTCGCCTCCGTCAGGCTGTCCATGGCGTCCAGGCTGTCCAAGTACAGGCGGGCGGCCTTGTCGTCGAGCATGTCGCGCTGGCGCCGATACAGCGTGGCCCACGTGTCGTGTTGGACCGGGACGTAATCGGGCTGCAGCAAGGGTGCATTCATGGGCTCTAGAAGTTCGCGAAGAAGTTCAAGACGAGGGGTTGAACGGGAATTCAAGGCCTCA
>CALBSW010000136.1 GCA_937967465.1 uncultured Flavobacteriales bacterium | reverse complement strand
AATGGTGAGGAAGGCATCCTGCGTTACCGGGGATATTCCATTGAAGACTTGGCGGACAATGCTTCGTTCATGGAGGTGGCGTACCTGTTGATCTACGGCGACCTGCCCGATCAGGAACGGCTCGATTGGTTCGAGGGCAGCGTCAAGATGCACACCCTCGTGCACGAAAACATGAAGCGCTTCTTCGATGCCTTCCCGCTCGGAGCGCACCCGATGGGCATGCTGAGCGCCATGTCCTCTACCCTGTCCACCTTCTATCCGGACAGCCAGGACCCCAACCGCTCCATGGAGGACATCGAGCTGACGGTCCACCGCCTCATCGCCAAGCTGCCGACGCTGGCCGCCCAGTGCTACAAGCACAACATGGGGCACCCGATGGTTTATCCCGCCAACGACCTGAGCTACACGGAGAACTTCCTGTACATGATGTTCGGCTTGCCGACGACCGACTACGAGATTGATCCGGTCATCGACAGCGCCATCAACAAGCTCTTGATCCTGCACGCGGATCACGAACAGAACTGCAGCACCTCCACGGTCCGCATTGTGGGATCCTCCCAAGCCAACCTCTACTCCTCCATCGCTTCGGGCATCTCTGCCTTGTGGGGGCCGCTCCACGGTGGTGCCAACCAGGCGGTCATCGAGATGCTGGAGCAAATCAAGGCCGACGGTGGCGATCTCCAGAAGTGGATTGACAAGGCCAAGGACAAGTCGGACAGCTTCCGCTTGATGGGCTTCGGACACCGCGTGTACAAGAATTTCGACCCGCGTGCCCGCATCATCAAGAAGTCCGCGGACGAGGTGCTGGCCAAGCTCGGCATCAACGATCCGGTTCTCGACATCGCCAAGCAACTCGAGGAAGTGGCACTGAAGGACGAGTACTTCGTGAAGCGGGGCCTCTATCCCAACGTGGACTTCTACAGCGGCATCATCTATCGCGCGTTGGGCATCCCGACCGAGATGTTCACCGTGATGTTCGCCCTCGGCCGTCTGCCGGGCTGGATTGCCCAATGGAAGGAAATGAGCGAGAACGGTGAGCCCATCGGCCGTCCGCGTCAGATCTACACCGGCCACAACGCCCGTCCGGTTCAGCCCATTGGCAAGCGCTGATGTTCGACACCACACTTCAGGAAGGCGTCAGCTGCTCGGTCGATGACCGGGGCGTGGCCGTCGTCACCTTTGCCCATCCGCGCTCCAACAGCCTGCCCGGTGCCGTTCTGTCGGAATTGGCCGGCACCATCCGGGGATTGGCGGATCGCGAGGAAGTCAAAGTGGTCGTGCTGGGTTCTGCTGGGGATCGTGCTTTCTGCGCGGGGGCCTCTTTTGACGAGCTCATCGCCATTTCCAACGCGCAGGAAGGGCTCGATTTCTTCATGGGATTCGCCAACGTGATCAACGCGATTCGCACCCTGCCCAAGCTGGTCATCGGCCGTGTGCAAGGCAAGGCCGTGGGTGGCGGTGTGGGCGTGGCGTCGGCCACGGATTATTGCTTGGCCACCCGATACGCATCGGTCAAACTCAGCGAGTTGGCTGTGGGCATCGGCCCCTTCGTGGTCGGGCCGGCCGTGGAGCGCAAGCTTGGTGTGTCCGGCATGAGCCAGTTGGCCATCGACGCCACGGAATGGCGGAGCGCGGAATGGGCGCAACAGCATGGTTTGTATGCGGCTGTCCATGACGACGCCGAATCGATGGATGCGGCTGTGGATGCATTGGCCGGACGTTTGGCGGCCTCCAACCCCGACGCGATGGCGGAAATGAAGCGCACCTTCTGGCGCGGGACAGAAGATTGGGACAGCCTCTTGGCGGAGCGCGCGGCCATTTCCGGTCGTTTGGTCCTGTCCGAATTCACCCGCCAGGCCATTGCCAAATTCAAGGCGGGCTGAAACGGGCCGCGTGAATTGCACAATGCGGGGTTGACGACCCCGTTCCCCTGTGTGGGTGCACAGGCCATGTGTTCCTCAATTTGCAAAGCATGCAGAACGGCAAGAAGAAGCGGATTCGCTGGGACCGGATGTTCATGGTCCTCGGAGGAGTGGTGGTGGCCAGCTTCGGCATCGCCGCCATGGTGCCGGGAGGTGCCGGATTTGAAGACACGGAGACCGAAGGCCGTGTGGCCCTTTCCTCTCAGCCTGCGCCGTCTGTGGAGCTGACCGAGATCGAGTCGGAAGTCAGCGCACCTGAGTTGCAAGTAGCAGAGCCTGAAGCGGAAGCGCTGCCATTGGCCGAGGTGGAAGCGCCTGAAGTGCCGGCCCCAACCGTGGAGCCGACCCCGTCAGGCCCCCTGCCTCGGAAAGGCATTGCGCCGTGTTCCTGCTCGAAGCGGACCATGAAGTTGGCGCGCAACCCCTACACGGCTCACCAGAAGCGGGCGCGCTCCCTCCCCGGAAGCTTCTTCGTCAAGAACCAGAATGAGCTCGCCGCAGGTGCACGTCGCGGCGACTTGATTCGCATCCCGCAGGTGGGCCGAGGCTTTCACCTGGATCGCTTGACTCACAGCGAGCCTTTCTTGCTGAAGGGGGCGAAGGACATTTTGGAAGAGATGGCGAATCGCTTCGCGGATGCCATGGAAGGCACGCCGGATGAAGGGGCCTCCATTCGCATCACAAGTCTGACCCGCACTCAGAAGCAGCAGCGCCGCCTTCGCCGCCGCAATTCGAACGCCTACAATGGTCAGAGCACGCACAACTACGGCGCCAGCTTTGACATTGCATTCATCGACCGTCCGACGAAAGATGTCAGCTGTGGCGGGCCTTCCTGGGCGCTGCAGACCATTCTTCAGGACATGCAGGAGAAGGGGCAGATCCTCGTGATTCCCGAGGGCAATTGCATGCACATCACGCCGCGATAGTTCATGCGCCTTGCTTGGTTTCGCTTTCTGAGTCGGCTCAACAAGCTGCTGCTTCCGAAGATTCACAGGAAGCCCGACCTCACCCGGCTGTCCGGATTGGACAAAGCCGTCGTGGGTTGGAAGATGTGGGTGACTTACCGTCGGTTGGACGCCGAGAGCGCCCAGACGGTGAAGGCCGCGGAGATGGCGGCGGGCAACACTGCCCAATAAAGTTCAGTCCCCTCTGGTTTCGTTGCGAGCCAGATGGCGGGCATCATGGCGGCATCCACAGCGATGGCCCATGCGAGGCGTCCCTTGCTGCTCCCATGGTTCCACAATTCTCCTGTCGCGGAGAGGGCCGCAAAGATCCAGACGAGGAGCCAGGTGATCTCCCATGTGCCCAGTTCTTTCGCAGCATCCAATGCGAGCAAGGACATCCCGAGTAGGACGGCAAACCGCAACAGCAATGCCCAAGTGACACTCCGCGAGGGTTGCGGGTGAAATTTTGCCTCCTCCCCTGTGATGGCGGGCGGCAACTGTGGTCCGCCGACGCTGTCGGGATACCAGCCCGGGGCAGCGAACAGGAACCTGAGCTTGTCCCAAAAACCGGGAATGCTCAGCAAATCTGTCCACAGTTGGGCCACCGGCTTCCATTGGGCATGAACCGGGTTGAAGGTGTTGGTCGGTCGGGTGACCCCGTAGGTGGGCTTGGTGAGCTCCTCCTGAAACGTACCGAACATGCGGTCCCAGATGATCAGGACGCCAGCATGGTTCCGGTCGATGTATTCCGGGTTGCGACCATGGTGTACCCGGTGATGGGACGGTGTATTGAGCACCCACTCCAATGGCCCCAACCGGTCCACCAGTTCGGTGTGAATCCAGAATTGGTAGAGCAAATTGATGGCCATGCTCGTGAGGAACATTTCCGGTGGAAAGCCGAGGGCGGCCAACGGCCAATACACCCACATCAACAGGACTTTCTGTAGCACGCTCTGACGCAGCGCCACGCCCAGGTTGTAGTCCTCACTTTGGTGGTGAACAGCGTGTCCGATCCAAAAGAGGTTGACCTGATGGCTGGTTCTGTGGGCCCAGTAATACGCGAAGTCAGTCAAGACAAAAGCCGCAATCCATGCGACAGGATCCGTAGAAACCTCCCATGAGCGCCAATGCGTGGTCCCTTCGACTATGCCTGCGTATGCCCCCACCGTGATCACCTTAGCCAGCAAGCAGCTGCTCTGGTCCATGATCCCGCAACCGATGTTGGCCAAGGAATCTCCCAATCGATACAGCTGCAGTCCCTTCCAGCGATCCCACATCACTTCCATCGCGATGAGTGCGAAGAACACGGGGATGGAAAGGACAATGAGGTTCACACGACAAAATAACGGCGACAGAGGATACCACGTCCGTGCCGGGCCGCTGGTCATCCCTTACCTTTGTCTCCCATCGGAGAGATGGCAGAGTGGTCGATTGCGGCGGTCTTGAAAACCGCTGTACCGCAAGGTACCGGGGGTTCGAATCCCTCTCTCTCCGCAACCTCCTCAAGGAAGGAGTCTGGCCGGATCCAATCCGGTGAGCAAGGCGCAGTGGTCGGTTTGTCCGAACCAGCGCTTGCGCCTTTGAGCCACGGCTTGATAAACTGCGTTGCGAATGGGTTTTGGAACGCACCGAAGCCAGGTAAGCCAGCGCCAAGGCCTCCGAAGCATGGTCGCAACAGCCAAGGCGGCATCCGCCCCTTCTCTAACACGCTCTTCTTCGTCCATCCAGAGAATGGACGACTGGTGTCCTGCGTGTGGTGTCCCGGCCAGCAGGCGGTCAGCGGTGTCGGAGGTGAGTGAGGCGAACTGGATTCGAGGCGCCGATTCTTTGGACAAGACCCACAGCACGGCCCGGTTGCAGAGCACACACCTTCCATCGAAGAACAGGATGGGGGCAGATGTTGAAGACCGCTCTCGCATTCGACGTGCAAGATCGCCCTCGGAGTGGATGGCGCCGCTCCCTATCTTCGCGCGCCCGGAGAAGTGCCAGAGTGGTCGAATGGGCCTGACTCGAAATCAGGTGTGCCCTCACGGGTACCGGGGGTTCGAATCCCTCCTTCTCCGCAGAGACCCGGACTGTTTGGTCCGGGTTTTTTCTTGGCTGGAAAAAACCGTGTACCAAGTACACATATTGCTGATTGTCAATATGTTGTGTGAATAAAAGCGGGAGGTTGACAGCGCCATTCGGGCTTCCGGGATTTGCTTTGACCCATGACCATTGGAATCCCCACCGAAATCAAACCATCCGAGAGTCGGGTGGGTATGACGCCAGCCGGCGTGTTTGAATTGACCCGCCGCCAACACGCTGTTATCGTGCAGAGTGGCGCGGGACTCGGGAGTGGATTTTCCGATGAGGATTACCTGGAGGTCGGGGCCCAGATCCGGCCGACGATTGAGGCCGTCTACGCCGAGGCGGACATGATCGTCAAGGTGAAGGAGCCGATTGCGGCGGAGTATCCCCTCATCCGGAAGGACCAGGTGGTCTTCACTTACTTCCACTTCGCTTCCTCCGAGCCGCTGACCCATGCCATGGTCGAGAGCGGAGCGGTGTGCATCGCCTACGAGACGGTGGAGGCCCAGGATGGCTCCCTCCCGCTGCTCACCCCGATGTCGGAGGTCGCCGGGCGTATGGCCATCCAGCAGGGGGCCAAGTACCTCGAAAAGCCGCGCAAGGGCCGTGGTGTCCTGCTTGGCGGGGTGCCGGGTGTGCCTCCGGGCCGTGTGTTGGTCCTGGGTGGCTGTGTGTCCTGCACGCAGGCAGCCAAGATGGCGGCGGGGCTTGGGGCCCATGTGACCATCATGGACATCAAC
>CALBSW010000135.1 GCA_937967465.1 uncultured Flavobacteriales bacterium | reverse complement strand
CTCCGTCGGCGTCGGCGAGGCAGTTGCCGTCGCAGTCGAGTCCGGCGTCAGCGTATGTGCAGGAATCGTCATCGACGGTGGCGTCGGCGTTGTAGTTGCAGGCCGTATCGTCCGTGCACCCTGCCACATCCGCAACAGGCCAGGTAAAGGTGGGCCGCTCGCCATTCACCAGTACTTCAGATGCGCCATCGCCATTGATGAAGATCTGGGTGTACATCTGGAGGCTGAGGTCTCCATCCGTGGTGAATTGTCCGGCGAGCACCTTGAGGTCAGGACCGGCAATGCCGTTGGCGTCGCCATTCAGGGCGTACCAAGCACCGCCCACTCCATCGTCGATGGCCACGTTGCCACCCGGCAAGCCACCGCCTGGATCGAAAACGGTGGACCAAGGGTTGCCGCTGGATTGTACTGTAGAGACGGCCGCCTCCCCGGCTGCCGCATTGGGGGTGCCCTCCAATCCAATGGTGACCCAGCTGTCGTAAGCCAGATCGGGATACACTGGGAACAACAAGCTGTTGATGCCATTCGGGGTGGCTCCTCCGAGGACAGCATGATAGAATGACGTGGTGGTGTTGACGTAGGTCGGGTTGTTGGCATCACCGGAAATGGACGACAAAAAATCATCCTCGTTGTCCATGGTGATGTAGACCCGGGTACAGCTGTAACCGGTGAGGTCTGTCACGCCCAGCGCACCGACCAGAGCGCCGATGTTTTCCGAGACGACTTCGACTTCGAGGTCGTATTGGGCTTGGGAAGAATGGGGGGCAAAGAGGCTCACGAACAAAGCGATGAGCAGCACGAGTGGGGAAAGGCGCATGGGTTGAATCGAATGGTCTTCCAAAATCTGCAATTCCCTCCGCATTGAGAACGACGTTCACGAATTTCTCGACAGTCTTCATCGACAGTTTATTCACGCTCGGCGCATTTCACCCGGTCATGCCCCATAAAGTGCAACTGAAGCGCCACCCGTTATCTTCGCGCGCCATGCGCAACATTGTCCTCTTCGGCCCTCCTGGGGCTGGCAAAGGCACCCAAAGTGCCCTGCTCGTTGACCATTTCGGTTTTGTCCACCTGTCCACGGGCGACATTTTCCGGGCCAACATCAAAGGGGAAACCGAGCTGGGTACGTTGGCCAAATCCTACATGGACAAGGGGCAATTGGTGCCCGACGATGTGACCATTCGCATGCTGGAAGACAGTGCCAATGCATATCCCGACGCCAGCGGCTTCATTTTCGACGGATTCCCAAGGACCACTGCACAGGCAGAGGCCCTCGACCGTTTCCTCGAGGGGAAGGGCCAAGCCATCAGTGGCATGCTCGCCCTGGAGGTTGAGGAGGAGGAACTCAAGGTGCGCCTTGCCAAACGGGCGGAGACCAGTGGTCGCGCAGACGATGCCGACCCGGCTGTGATCCAGAAGCGCATCGATGTTTACAATGCCGAAACAGCGCCGGTGGCGGGCCATTACGAAGCGCAAGGCAAATACCACGGCATCGCCGGCATGGGGTCCATCGAGGACATCTTCGGCCGGCTCCAAGCTGCGATTGACAGCCTCGGCTGAGCCCCGTTTGCCGGAGGAACCGCCATGTCCAATCAGAATTTCGTTGACTATGTGAAGCTCTGTTGCCGCTCAGGCAAAGGCGGGGCCGGCAGCACCCACATGCACCGGGACCGTACAACGGCAAAGGGCGGACCGGACGGCGGTGACGGGGGGCGTGGTGGTCATGTCATTTTGCGGGGCAATGCCCAGATGTGGACGCTGCTTCACCTGAAGTACCGGAAGCACGTCTTGGCCGGCCATGGCGATCCGGGTGGGGGCAACCGCCGCCACGGTGCAGATGGACAGGACGAATACCTCGACGTGCCGATCGGGACGGTCGTACGCGATGCGGAGACGCAAGAGATTGTCGGCGAAATCGAACAGGATGGCCAAGAGTGGATCATGGTGCCCGGTGGCCGGGGTGGTCGGGGCAACGACCACTTCAAGTCGCCCACCAATCAAACGCCCCGGTATGCCCAACCTGGAGAGGATGGACAGGAACTGTGGCGCATCCTGGAGCTGAAGTTGCTCGCGGATGTGGGCCTGGTCGGATTCCCCAACGCGGGCAAATCCACCTTGTTGAGTGTGGTCTCAGCAGCGAAACCGGAGATTGCCGATTACCCATTCACCACGTTGAAGCCCAACCTCGGCATGGTGGCGTATCGCGGGGACCGAAGTTTTGTGATGGCGGACATTCCCGGCATCATCGAGGGAGCCCATGAGGGACGTGGGTTGGGCCTGCGTTTTTTGCGCCACATCGAGCGCAATGCCGTGCTGTTGTTCATGGTTCCGGCGGATTCCGACGACATCGCGGAGGCGTACCGCATCCTGCTGGGTGAGCTCGAGCAGTACAATCCCGAATTGCTCCAAAAAGACCGGGTGCTTGCCATCTCCAAATGCGACTTGCTCGACGGTGAACTCCGGGCGATGGTCAGCGAGGAGTTGGGAACATTGCAACACCACTACTTCTCGGCGGTGACGGGGGAGGGCGTCGACGGATTGAAGGATTTGCTCTGGAAGGCCATCCAAGGAGACGCCGGGTGAATTTCTCTTTGGGTACTTTCGCGCGGTACCATCAACGCCCATGGGACAACGACTCGCGCTCGAAACCGGTGAGGACCTCAGAAAGGTGGCCCTCCACGACTACAAACTGGCCTGCATCAGCCGTGAAGCTTCTCTGCTCGGACGCAAGGAAGTCCTGACTGGCAAGGCCAAATTCGGCATTTTCGGAGACGGAAAAGAGGTGGCTCAGCTCGCCTTGGCCCGCCAATTCCAGCCGGGCGATTTCCGCAGCGGCTATTACCGGGACCAGACCTTGATGATGGCCTTGGGGCTGTTGTCCGTCCAGGAGTATTTCGCCCAGCTCTATGCCGATACGGATTCGGAGCGGGAGCCCATGACGTCCGGTCGCCAGATGAACGGTCACTTCGCATCGCCAACGGTGGGGCCAGATGGGCAATTCCTCGACCTGACGGCTGGGCCAAACAGTTCCGTGGACCTGTCTCCGACGGGCAGCCAGATGCCCCGGTTGCTCGGTTTGGCCCAGGCGAGCCGCCACTTCCGGCGTGAGGGGAAAGCCATGTCCAAGGCCGGTTTCGATGCGTCCAACCTGTCCAAAGGGGGCCAGGAAGTGGCCTTTGGTACGATCGGAGATGCTTCCACGTCCGAAGGCATGTTCTGGGAGACCATGAATGCCGCAGCCGTGATGGGAGTGCCCATGTGTGTCTCGGTTTGGGACGATGGCTACGGCATTTCCGTGCCAAAGAAATACCAGACTGCGCGGGAGAGCATCTCGCAAGCATTGGCTGGCATGGCTTACGGTTCGGAGCCCGGTGGGGCAGGGGACGGTGGCGTGTCCGTCGCCGAGGCCGAGGCAGCGTTGCCCGGTGGTGGCATCGTCATCTTCAAAGTGCGGGCTTGGGATTATCCAGCCCTCCTGCTGACCTATGAGCGGGCCGTCAAGGTGTGCCGGGATCGGCATGTTCCCGTGCTGGTCCACGTGGAGGAATGCACCCAGCCGCAAGGCCACAGCACCAGCGGTTCACACGAACGGTACAAGACGCCCGAACGCTTGGCTTGGGCCGAGGAGTTCGACGGCATCCGACAGTTGTCGCGTTTCCTCGTGATGGAAGGCGCGGCGACGGAAGAAGAGCTGAAGGCCATCCGCAAGGAGGCCAAGAAGGCCGTTCGCGCCGAGCAGAAAGCCGCTTGGGCGGCCGTCCGCCAAGCCTTGGACGGCGAACGCGATACGGCAGTGGAATTGCTGCGCGCGGTGCCGAACTGTGCCGAGCGGGCAGAGGCCCTCGCCAAGGTGATGGACCCCATCCGCCGGGATGTGCACGGTGCTGTTCGACGCGCTTTGCATGCCACGGCAGGGCAAGATTCTCCTGAACGCAACGCACTTCGCCAGTGGCTTCAGGTACAGCAGAAACGCTGCGCCAACCTCTTCTTGGGCGACTTGCACGTGGAGGGTGCTTTGAGTGCCTTGAACGTGCCCGCCGTGGCGCCACAGTACGATGGCCAAAAGGACGTGGATGGCCGGGTCATCCTCCGAGACAACTTCAAGGCCCTCTTCGAACGCCATCCGGAGCTGTTGACCTTCGGTGAGGACACCGGTCGCATCGGCGGGGTGAACCAAGCCATGGAAGGCATGCAGGAGGCATTCGGTGAGAACCGTGTGTCCGATGTCGGCATCCGGGAATGCACCATCATTGGACAGGGCATTGGCCTCGCCATGCGTGGGTTGCGTCCCATCGCCGAGATCCAGTACCTCGACTACCTCTACTACGGACTGCAACTTCTGCGGGATGACCTCGCCACCGTGCACTACCGGAGTGCTGGAACGCAGCGCGCGCCCCTCATTGTGCGCACCAGGGGGCACCGCCTCGAAGGCGTCTGGCACGCGGGAAGTCCCATGGGGGCCATCATCCACAGCATTCGGGGCATGCACGTTTGTGTGCCGCGCAACATGACGCAGGCGGCAGGCATGTACAACACGCTGATGGCGGCTGGGGAGCCGGCATTGGTGGTGGAGTGTTTGAACGGATACCGCACCAAGGAGCCGATGCCGTCCAACTTGGGTGAGTTCAAGGTCCCGCTGGGGATTCCGGAAGTCGTGCGCGAAGGTGCCGACCTGACCGTGGTGTCCTACGGCAGCACGTTCAATCTCTGTGCTCAGGCGGCTGAGGCACTGGCCGAGATGGATGTCGACATCGAGTTGATCGATGTGCAGACCCTGTTGCCATTTGACTTGCCCGGTACCATCGCCGCCAGTGTTGCCAAAACGGGACGGGTGCTGTTCGTGGATGAAGATGTCCCGGGAGGCGCAGCGGCCTACATGCTGGAGCGCACCTTGTCGCAGGGGAACCTGTGGACTGCCTTGGATGCGGCACCGGAGACCCTCACCGCGGCCCCGAATCTTCCGCCTTACGGCACGGATGGAGATTACTTCTCGAAGCCGTCCATCGAGGACATTGTGGAGCGGGCCCACGCCATGGTGGCGGAGTCCGACCCTGCCGCATACCCCGACCTGGTCTGACGTGGAGGCCATTCCGTTCCATTTGCGCACCGAGTACATCGATTTGCTCCAGGTGTTGAAGGCCACAGGGCTTTGCGCCACCGGAGGTGAAGCCAAATGGGCGGTCGAGGAGGAGCGCATCCAGGTCAATGGGGAGCTCGAATTGCGCAAGCGCCGAAAGTTGCGTGCAGGCGACGTGGTGGAGCTGGATGGTCAATACCGCGTGGAGATTCTTCCGGACGGGGCGAACTGATTTCGTCGCATATTGCCATGCTTCGGCGTCGCGTCGAAGCCATGAATCGATTCGCCACGCCATGCGCCTTTCCGCACTCCGCCTCTTTGGGCTGTTCCTGTTGTTGTGTGTCTCACTCGGCACCGTGGATGCACAAAATGTCATCCGGGGTCAAGTCATCGACGGAGAAACTGGGGACCCTGTCTTTGCGGCAGGTGTGCTGGTCCAAGGGAGCACCACGGGAACGAGCACGGATTTCGATGGCCGATTCCGCTTGGAGGTGGCTTCCTTGCCCGTCACGCTGAACGTCAGTTTCATCGGCTATGCCACCCTCGCTTTGGACGTCCGGAACACCTCGGAAGAGGTGCGCGCCGTGTTGCAGCC
>CALBSW010000134.1 GCA_937967465.1 uncultured Flavobacteriales bacterium | reverse complement strand
GAACCCGTCATGCTCTTGAAGGGTCTCGCAGGGCGGATTCCGTGGCGACGAACAGCCACAGAATGAAGACCACGCCGCGTTGCACCTCCAGCACGGATTCCACCAAGGCATGCATGCAGACGAGGCACACACAAAGCAGCACCCACTGGTGGCGACGCCGCCACCCCATCCTGAACCACCACCCCAACAGCAGGGTCAACAGCAGCATCCCGGGCCAGCCAAAAGCCACCCCGGCCTGCAGCCACTGATTGTGCGGATTCAACCGGCGCTCGCTGGCGTAGGCAATCCCATCCCGCTGATACACCGACATCAAAGCATCGGTCACATCTCCAGTTCCGACTCCCAAGGGATGGCGCGCGATGATCTCCGCAGAGGCACGCCACACAGCAATCCGCCCTGCGCTGCTGCTCTGCACGGGTGCAGCATCGGATTGAACGGCAGCCGCAGCCGTTCCCATTTCTGCGAAACGCTGTCTGGACGCCCCCCATCCACTGAGGGTGAGCAAAGCGAGGAAGACCGCCACTTGAGGCTTGGTTTTTCCTTCGGCCTGGCCCCACAACAGGGGGAAGGCCAAAGCCAACATGGCCACACCGGCCGCCGCGAAAATGCCCGCTTTGGACCCCATCAAACCCAGCGAAACTGCCACCAGCACAGTCACTGCCCACGACAACCACCGCCGCTGGGCCCATTGTCCTCCGCAACCCACCCAAGCCACAGCGGCATGCAAGCTCAAATAAGTGGGGTGCACGTCCCCGGCAAACCGGGCGTATTGCCACTGGCTCGCATCGCCTTCGGTGGCATGCCACCAACCTGCACGAAGCAGCCGCCAGAGCAAATAGGCACTCACCGACCACCCCACGGACCACCAGAAATCCCGGGACAATGGGCGTCCGGGCATGGCCGCCAGCAGCGGAAGCACCCACAACGAAGACTTCACTTCCAAGCTGAATCGCCACGCTTCCGCATTGTCACTCCACAGCCCTCCAACGAGCTGCAATCCGAAGTAAGCCAGACACCAAAGGCTGCCCATGGACCAGGACCACCCTTCTTCCGGATGGCGCTGTCTCCACGACACAAACCGGGCCACAGCGGCCAGCAGAATACAAGAGGAAGCCCACGTACCGCCGACCAGCAAGGCCGGCATCAGACAGCGCCACGCCCACGTCTCGACCGTGGTCCAGTTCATCTCGTGAGGGCCTTGAATTCAGCCGAAGGCGAGCGGCGAAGCAACAGGAAGTGCCAGATGCCTTGCCAATAACCCCAGCCGTAAGCGAGGTGCAATGTGAGAAAGGACCGCAGCACCCCTGGCGCGTCCGTCCAACGGCCCCCAGACAGGGCGAAAGCCCCGACGGCGCCCACACACCAGAGCCCCAACACGGTGCAAAACGCCGGTACGGCCAATGCGGGCCACCCCACGGGCGGTCGGAATTGCGACCAGATCGACAATCCACCCAGCACGGCGAGTGCCAGCAAAAAGCCAGCCGGCGCCAATTGCCGCCATGTGGTGATGGTGAGGTGCTTCTTGTTGACGAAGACCTTCCAATACCCGTATTGCCTGTATTGGCGGAACAGCTGGGCGAAGCTCGACCGGGCATGGTACGTCGAGCGGATCCGCGGATCGAACCAGATGCGCCATCCAGCCTCGGTCAAGCGGTAATTCAGTTCATCGTCCTGGTTGCGGACCAAGGCCTCGTCCAGCCCTCCGATTTCCTCCAAAACGGCCTTGCGATACGCGCCGAAGGCCACGGTGTCCACATGGCCAGCCACCCCTCCCGTTCGAAAACGGGCATCCCCCACCCCGAACGGCGAGGACATGGCGAGGCCGATCCGGCGTGTGCGCTCGTCGCCGTGCACCTGGTCCACCACCCCGCCGACGCAGCCGGATTCCGGATGGGCCGCCAACGCGTCCAAATTGCGCCGCACAAAGTCAGGCGCCACTTCCGCGTGGGCGCCGAGGATGACGACCACTTCTGATCGGGCCTCGGCCACGCCGAGGTTCATGGCGACCGGCGTGATGCGCTGCGGATTGTCCAGTACGCGAAGCCAATCGGCCTCCACTGCCCGGGCTGTCAAAATGTCCCGGGTCCCGTCGGTGCTGCCCCCATCGACCACCAACACCTCCAAGGGAGCTGGCAATTGAACTTGGCCGGCCAAGGCGTCCAAACAAGAGCCAATGTGATCGGCCTCATTGAGGCATGGAATCACCACCGAGACGCAGGGAGCGTGGGACATGGCGGCGAAGATAGGTTCAAGGCCGGCCGGGCGGGCGCACCATGGCAATGTGCGGGATGCCATCTTCCAGATAGGATTCTCCCACAGCCTCGAAGCCAAAGTCGGCGTAAAACCGCTCCAGATATTGTTGAGCAGACAGGCGAATGGGCTCTCCCGGCCAATGGTCGGCCAAAGCCTCCAAGCTCCGCGTCATCAATTCTTTCCCCAACCCCGTGCGGCGCACGGACGCCGCCGTCACCACTCGGCCAATGCTGACCTCACCGGAGTAGGACACCCCCGCCGGCAACAACCGCGTGATGGCCAATGCTTCTCCGCCTTCCGACAAGGGCGCGTCTTGACGCTCCGCCCACAAGTGCAAACCTTGACGGTCCTTTCCGTCCAAATCTTGGTACGGGCAATCCTGCTCCACCACGAAGACCTCCGCCCGCAGCCGAAGCAGGCCGTACAGCTGTTCCCGGTCGAGATCAGACCACGCACAGCAGTGCCAGACGATGTCATTTGGTGCTGGAGAATCCATGCGGGGAAATTAGCGCGCACGCGCCGCTACTTTTGCGCCATGGCAGGTGGCAATGTGCTCTCGGTGGAGGGATTGACGAAGCGGTTCGGGGAGCGGCTCATTTTTGAAGACCTGCACTTCGGTCTGGACCAGGGCCAAAAAGCCGCGCTGGTCGCCCGCAACGGGACCGGAAAGAGCACCTTGATGAAAGTGCTGCTCGACATCGAAGGACCCGATGCCGGTACTGTGACCTTCAGTGGAAAAGCCCGTGTGGCACACCTCGCTCAGGAACACGGACTCGATTTGGACCGGACCATCCTGGCCAATTTATTCACGGCCGACAACGACGCCATGCGCGCCATTCGGCAATACGAAACCGCCACCAAGGGCGACGATGCGGAAGCCCTGCAGGCTGCCTACGACGCCATGGACCGCGCCGATGCTTGGAACTATGAAGCACAAGCCAAGGAAATTCTCGGCAAACTCGGACTGCACGACACGGACCGCTTCGTCGACAAGCTGAGCGGGGGCGAAAAACGCCGCGTTGCCCTCGCCAAATGCCTCATCGAGCAACCGGACTTGCTTCTGTTGGACGAGCCGACCAACCACCTCGACCTCGGCATGATCGAGTGGCTCGAAGGTTTCCTGGCCAAGTCGAAGACCACCCTCCTGATGATCACGCACGATCGCTTCTTCCTTGAAGTCGTGTGCGACACCATCTTCGAGCTGGACAGCTTTGGGTTGCACAAATACCCGGGCAACTGGAGCGATTTCCTCGAGATGAAATCCGAGCGCTCCGCCAACGAGCACGCCCAACGCGACCGGGCCCGCTCCATCATGCGGCGGGAGCTGGAATGGGTGCGGGCCACGCCACAGGCCCGGACCGGCAAGAGCAAGTCCCGTCTCGACGCCTTCAAAGACCTGAAGGCCCGCGCCAGCGTGCGCCTCGAAGAAGATGAGGTGCGCCTCGAATTGGACCCCGCTCGCCTGGGCGGCAAAATCCTAGAACTGCACAAGGTGCGGAAGGCGTACGGCGACAAAACCATCCTCCATGGCTGGACCTACCACTTCAAGCCCGGCGAACGGGTCGGTCTCGTGGGCGAAAATGGCGCCGGCAAGAGCACCCTCATCCGTTTGCTGACCGGTGAAGACACCCCCGATGGCGGCAAGGTGGTCATCGGCGACACCGTGGTATTCGGGCATTTCAGCCAGGAGCCACCCCAATTCGATGAGGGCATGAAGGTCATCGAGGCGCTGTACGAGATTGCCGAATTCATGCCGCTCAAAAAGGGCAAGAAGCTCTCCGCCGCGCAGTTGCTGGAGCGCTTCCTGTTTCCCCGGAACCGGCACCACGATTTCATCTACAAGCTCAGCGGTGGCGAGCGCAAACGCCTGCACCTGTTGCGGGTCCTGATGGCCAACCCCAACTTCCTGGTCTTCGACGAGCCCACCAACGACCTCGACGTCTTCACCCTGGGCATCCTCGAAGAATTCCTGTTGGACTTCACCGGATGCCTGCTGCTCGTGAGCCACGACCGCTACTTCATGGACAAGCTGGTCGACCACGTCTTCATCCTCGACGGAGAAGGCGACGTGCGCGACTTCCCGGGCAACTACACCCAATACCGATTGGCGGCCGACGCCGAAGAAAAGGCCGAAGCCGCACAGCGCGCTGCGGCTGCCAAAGCCGCCGCCGCGAGCAAGGCCCAAGACGGTCCGGCTGCCCCCAAAGGCGACTATTCGCAGCGCCTCAGCTACAACGAGAAGCGCGAATACGAAGGATTGGAGGACGTCATTGCCGGCCTGGAGTCGGAAAAAGAGTCACTCGAAACGGCCATGTCCGCCCCGGATTTGGACCATGAGGAAATGGGACGGTTGGCCACACGCCTTGGCGAAGTCACAGCGGACATCGAAGCCAAAACCGAGCGCTGGATCGAGCTCGACGAGCGCGCTTGAGCTTTACTGTTGGTCGAAATCGACCACAAACCGCTCGCCCGGCTTCGGCTTGGTCTGACACGTCAGGACAAACCCCTGCTCCACTTCGCCGGGCTCCAATGCGTAGTTGACCTCCATTTCTCCTGCGCCCTCGGTCACCAGGGCACGGCATGTGCAGCAGACGCCTCCGCAGCAGCTGTAGGGAAGGTCAATGCCTTGATCGAGGCCGGCATCGAGAATGCTTTTGGATCCGTCGTAGTCCAATTTGTGGGTGGAGCCATCGATGATGACGAACACCTCCTGCCCTCCAGCGCCTGCAGCCGGAGCCACGTCCGCAGCCGCAGCCGCAGCGGGCTTGGCCGTCGGTGAGGTGAAGAGCTCGAAGTGAATCCGCTCCGCGGGAACACCCGCGGCCGCCATCCGATCCTTCACAGCGTGGATCATGGCTTCGGGGCCGCAGACAAACACCTCGTCCACAGCCGCCACGTCCAGCAGGCTGTTGCAGACCGCATCCACTTTGGCGTCATCCATGCGCCCGCCGTACAACGGGACATCCACCGGCTCCCGCGTGAAGAAGTGAAAGACGCGAAGGCGATCGAGGAACCGGTCTTTCAGGTCATCGAGTTCACTCTTGAAAATGATGCTCGACTGATCCTTGTTGGTGTCAAACAAGGTGAAGGTGCTGCCGGGCTCCACATCCAACACCGTTTTGATGTGGGACAGAATGGGCGTGATGCCAGAACCGGCTGCGAACGCGACGTAATGCTTGCGTTGACCAGCGTCCAATTCCGTGTAGAAACGGCCGTTGGGTGGCATGGTGCGAAGGCGGTCCCCCACCTTGAGGGTCGTGTTGGCCCAGGTGCTGAATCGGCCTTCGGGGACTTGCTTGATGGCCACCCGCAGCGGCTCGCCCACACCTGCACAGATGCTGTAGCTTCGGCGCACAGACTCACCTGCAATCTCCTGATCAAAAGTCAAGTACTGCCCTTGTTTGAAAGCAAAGGTTTCAGACAAATCCGCCGGAATGTCCAAGGTGATGGAGACACAATCGGCAGTTTCGCGGCGCACTTCGGCCACGGTCAAATCATGGAAACGGTCAGACATGGAATTGCGAATCTCGGAAGGAATCTGTTGGGTGGAGAACCCTTTGTGACCCCGATGGGTTCTTCCCATGTCGCACATTGTATTTTTGCTGAGCATGGAAATGGACCTGTTGCAACGCTTCGACGCCTATGTGGCGGCGGAAAAAAAGATTGAGCCCAAGGACTGGATGCCGGATGCGTACCGGAAAACCCTGGTCCGACAAATCAGCCAGCACGCGCACTCCGAGATTGTCGGGATGCTGCCCGAGGGCAACTGGATCAGCCGGGCCCCAAGCCTGAAGCGCAAAGCCATCCTGATGGCCAAGGTGCAGGACGAAGCCGGACACGGCCTCTACCTCTACAGTGCATGCGAGACCTTGGGCGTGGAGCGCGACGATTTGATTGCCGACCTCCACAGCGGCAAAGCCAAGTACAGCAGCATCTTCAACTACCCCACCCT
>CALBSW010000133.1 GCA_937967465.1 uncultured Flavobacteriales bacterium | reverse complement strand
TCTGGAAACCGTAGAAGAACTTGGCTTCCGTGTACTGCACCTCCGCCACGAAGTTTTCCGCCAGGTTCTCGTTCACGATGCCGTCGGACGCCGCGAAAAAGGCCAAGATGTGCTTGATGAAGTAGCGCTCGTTGTCGTTGAGCTTTTCGGACCAGTCGACCAAGTCGGCTTGCAGGTCAATTTCTTCCGCCGTCCAGAAGCTGGCTTCGGACTTCTTGTAGAAGGCCCAGATGTCATCGTGCTGGATGGGGAACAGGACGAAGCGGTTCGGGTTGTCCTCCAGGATGGGTTCGGTCACCGTGGTGTTTTCGGGCAGCACGGCATCGATGGCCATTTGGCCGTCCATTTGGTCAGCGGTGGTGTTTTCAATGGGGTCCTGGGCGGTGCCGTTCTGCTCGTCGATCATGGTGGTGGCGGTGTGTGATTCTGAACTCTTGAAATCCCTCGAGAATCGGTTTCCAAAGGGCGGACTTCAAATCTCCGTTGAGGGTTTCGGTCTGGCAATCTGAAAGGCTCAGCGAGCCGGTTCTTTTGTCAACACGGCCGTGAATTACGGATTTAAACCTCAGGTTATGAGCGCGTTGGATTGTTGATGAGGGTTTTGGGTGTTCGTTTGGGGGGGATGAATGGCAGGGTGCGAAATGGGGCAGATGCGGGGCGGAATTTCGGTGAGGAGATGTGCTTGCAAAGCCGTGAAGAATGTCAACTTTTGGCTCGGAGTGGCCGGGGGTTCACCCTTAATTTTGACCCTGCTTCTGCCGGTCGTGAGCACGTTGCCCACGATCCGATTGGAAGCTGACCGCACCCATGATTGGAGCCTTCAACAAACTCGTCAAGCGCCTCGTCGGTGACAAGGCCGCAACGGATGTCCAGGCCATCCAGCCGGCCATCGACGCGATCCATGCGTTTGAGTCGGAGATGTCCCAGCTTTCAGCAGACGGACTTCGCCAGCGCAGCGCCGAACTGAGGTCGCGGATTGTGGCCCACGTGGAGGGGCTGGTCAACCAATCCAAGGAATTGCGGGTGCAGGTGGACTCCAATCCAGCGATGGCGTTTGAAGCCAAAGAGGCATTGTACGAGCAGATTGACGCCTTGGAAAAGGACATTGATGCAGGTCTCGAGGATGTGCTGGAGGAGGTGATGCCCGAAGGGTTCGCCTTGCTGAAGGAGACGGCACGCCGCTTTGCAGCCGAAGGAGATGTGCAGGTCACTGCATCCCAGATGGACCGCGACCTCGCGGCGTCCCGTGACTTTGTGCGCATCGAGGGCGACCAAGCCCTGTGGGCCAGGGAGTGGAATGCAGCTGGATCGAAGGTGGAGTGGAACATGGTCCACTACGACGTGCAGCTCATCGGTGGTGTCGCCTTGCACCGCGGCAAGGTGGCGGAGATGCAGACGGGGGAAGGAAAGACGCTCGTGGCCACGTTGCCCGTGTTCCTCAACGCCCTGACGGGACGTGGCGTTCATTTGGTGACGGTCAACGATTACCTCGCCCGAAGGGACTGCGAGTGGATGGGCCCCATTTTCCAGTTCCACGGCCTCAGTGTGGATTGCATCGATCGGCACCAGCCGAATTCCGAGCAACGCCGGGAGGCGTACCGCTGCGACATTGTGTACGGTACCAACAATGAATTCGGCTTCGATTACCTGCGGGACAACATGGCCATGCGTCCGGACCAACTCGTCCAGCGCAAGCACCATTACGCCATTGTGGACGAGGTCGACAGCGTGCTCATCGACGAGGCACGCACGCCACTCATCATTTCCGGCCCGACACCGAAAGGCGACGAACACGAATTCGAACAGCTCAAGCCCAAAGTGGTGCAGCTGGTGAAGAAGCAACGCGAAGCGGTCAATGGTTTCATCACCGAGGCCAAGAAGAAGTTGGGCGACTCCGACTCTGACAAGGAGACGGTCCGAACGGGAGGCTTGGCGCTGTTCCGCGCCTACCGCGGTCTGCCGAAGACCAAATCCTTGATCAAGTTCTTGAGTGAAGAGGGCATCCGCCAGCAGTTGCTCAAGACGGAGGGCTATTACCTGCAGGACAACAAGCGCGCCATGCCGGAGGCCGACGAGGAATTGTACTTCGTCATCGATGAGAAACAGAACCAGGTCGAGCTCACCGAGAAGGGCATTGCCATGCTCACGGCCAACATGGAGGACGACCACTTCTTCACCATGCCGGATGTCCCGGGCACGTTGGTGGCCATCGACGGATCTGAAGACTCCGACGCGGTGAAGCAGGAGAAGCGGGAGGCCCTGTTCCGCGAGCAAGGCATCAAGTCGGCCCGCCTCCACACCATGAACCAGCTCCTCAAGTCCTACGCCCTGTTCGAGAAGGACGTCGACTATGTGGTCATGGACAACAAGGTCAAGATCGTGGATGAGCAGACCGGCCGGATCATGGAAGGCCGCCGCTACTCCGACGGACTCCACCAGGCCATCGAAGCCAAGGAGGGGGTGCGCATCGAGGCCGCGACGCAGACCTATGCGACGGTCACGCTCCAGAACTATTTCCGGATGTACCACAAGTTGTCCGGCATGACCGGCACGGCGGAAACGGAAGCCCAGGAGCTGTGGGACATCTACAAGCTCGACGTGATGTCCATCCCGACCAACCGCCCCATCGCGCGGAAGGACGAGGACGATTTGGTCTTCAAGACCAAGCGGGAGAAGTTCAATGCCGTCATCGACGACGTGGTCAAGCTGCGCGATGCAGGCCGACCGGTCTTGGTGGGCACCACGACCGTGGAGGTCAGCGAATTGCTCAGCCGAATGCTGGACATTCGGAAAATCGAGCACCAGGTCCTCAACGCCAAGCGGCACCAGGCCGAGGCGGAGGTTGTGGCCCGCGCCGGTCAGCCGGGAGCGGTCACCATCGCCACCAACATGGCCGGTCGGGGAACGGACATCAAGCTCTCCGATGAGGTCAAGGCCTCGGGTGGATTGGCCATCATCGGCACGGAACGCCACGACAGCCGCCGGGTGGACCGTCAGTTGCGCGGCCGTTCGGGCCGTCAGGGTGACCCGGGCAGCAGCCAATTCTATGTGTCGTTGGAGGACGATTTGATGCGCCTGTTCCAAAGCGAACGCGTCTCCAAAATGATGGACCGCATGGGCCATCAGGAGGGCGAGGTCATCCAGCATTCGATGATCACCAAGTCGATCGAGCGCGCCCAGAGGAAGGTCGAGGAGAACAACTTCGGCGTCCGGAAGCGCCTGCTCGAATACGACGACGTGATGAACAGCCAGCGGGAGGTGATCTACCGCCGCCGCCGGAACGCGTTGCACGGAGAGCGACTCAAGTTTGACATCTCCGGCATGTTCTACGAGCTCTCGGACCAGCTTGTCGGCGAATTCGCGCCGTCCAAGGACTTCGACAACCTGCGCATTCGGACGTTGGCTGAATTGGGGGTCGATCCGCCCTTCACGTCTTCCGAGTTCGGAGGCAATGCCTTGGACGAGCAAGTCCAGAGC
Source organism: uncultured Flavobacteriales bacterium (assembly GCA_937967465.1). GTDB lineage: Bacteria > Bacteroidota > Bacteroidia > Flavobacteriales_D > Sanyastnellaceae > UBA8752. The sequence continues at coordinate 13,548 of CALBSW010000133.1, read as the reverse complement.
CTCCACGCGACAGCCGAGCAGCATTACCGGGATCGGATGGCGTCCTTGGCCACCCATGCCCACCCGGTGATCCAGCGGGTCTACGAGGACGATTCGAACCAGTTCGTCAACATCGCCGTTCCGTTCACGGATGGCCGACGCAACATGCAGGTCCTGGCCAACATCCAGGACGCGGTCGACACCTCGGGTACGTCCCTGGTGGACGAGCTCGAAAAGTCGGTGGTGCTCGGTGTGCTCGACCAGCTTTGGAAGGAGCACCTCCGCAACATGGACGACCTCCGCTCCAACGTGCAACACGCCCGTTTCGAGCAGAAGGATCCGCTCCTGATCTACAAGTTCGAGTCCTACGAGCTCTTCAAGCACATGGTGCAGAAGATGAACCAGGACGTGGCCAGCTTCCTGCTCAAGTGCCAACTCCCGAGCCAGCCCGACCAAGTGCGTCGCGCTCCGGGTGCCCGGCCGACGCAGCAGCCCCGGGTCCAAACCTCCAAGCAGGGGGTGCAGAACCTCAATGAGCAGCGCATGGCCGCCGCCCGAGCCCAGGCAGGAGCCGCAGCGGCAGGAGGCGGAGGCGCCGGTGCACCTGGCGTGCCGCCCCCACCACCCAAGGCTGAGCCGGTCCGGGTCGAGAAGAAGACCTTGCCCAACGAGCCCTGTCCTTGCGGCTCCGGCAAGAAGTACAAGAAGTGCCACGGCATTTGATGGGCTGACTTGCCCCCTTTCCGGGGTGTGTCAGGCGGCATCCATCAGGGTGACCAGGTCGATGGGGCCGTCCCACGCGGAGCGCAGGGCGGACCACGCAGCCTCCATGGTGGCGCCCGTGGTGATGACGTCATCGAGGAGGACCAAGCCGTCCAAGTCGTTCGGATTCAACGTGCAGTCCGGATTGGGTCGGTAAGCATCCGTGAGGGAATGAAGGCGCTCTCGTCGCGCCAGGCGGGTCAAGGACCTTCGATGTTGGGTTCGGACCAACGCGGGGGCGATGTCCATGCCCAACACATCGCACCAACCTTTTGCGAGCAGCGCGCTTTGGTTGTAGCCTCTCCGCCGTTGCTTCCTCCGGTGCAGGGGAATGGGGACCACAGCCCAGCGCTCCTTCTTGGGCCACCATGTGCGGGGCGCCTCCTTGGCCATCGCTTGCCCCAAGGCGAGTCCGAGTTGCGGGCGCCCTCCGTATTTCAACCGGTGGACGGCCTGCCGTTCCATCCCTTCCGTCCCGGGAGACATCCACGACCAAGTCCGCAACGGCCCCAACCGGCCACGAAAGCGGTTCAGGTTCATCCCGCGTTGCCGCCGAAAGGAGAAGGCGCAGGGCCCGCACCACTCGCCCTCCTGCCATTCGAGTACGCCATCGCAGCTCGCGCAGCGGAGGGGGAGTACGGCCGCGGACACGGCGTGCAGCAGTCGGGCGGCCACTGGGAAGAGCACCGTGCGAATCAAGGTTGTTCTTGAGGCTGTTTGACGGCGCAGTTGCAGACGGGCCGCTTTTCTTTGCCAGCGTGAAGTATGGCAAGGTTCCCGAGGAAGAGCAGGCGACGGTGTTGCCCCGAGTGGACTTCGGACTGCCGGAGGACCACCCCGATACGGCAGCAGGTCTGGCAACGGGGCTTCCAGGGGAGGGCTTTGAGGCCCGAGCCGGTGGCACCATGTGGACCATCCGGCCATGGCGGGGCAACGTTTATCCGGCCAAGGCGCCGCAACGGACTTGGCCCACCCATTATGGCGCTGCGTTCGGCACCATTGAGTTGAATGCCACCCACTACCGCATCCACCCACCGGAGCGGATGGCCGAATGGGCGGATGCCATGCCCTCGGATTTTCGGTTCTGTCCCAAGTTCCCTGCCATCATTTCGCATTACCGGCGGTTCAACGATTGTGAGGGACCGACGGACGACTTCATCGCGGGCCTGGACGCGCTCGGTGGCAAGCGGGGGCCGTCATTCCTTCAGCTGCCGCCCCAATTTTCTCCGCGCCACGCCGATCGTCTGATGGCGTATCTGCAGCAATGGCCGCGCGCATTCGAGGCCGCCGTGGAGTTCCGGCATCCGGAGTGGTTCGAAGGCGGGGCCGCAGCGGAGGAAACATGGGCGTGCCTCAAGGAGCTGGGCATCGGATCGGTCATCAGCGACACCGCCCTGCGGCGGGACGCGGTGCACATGCGGATGACGGCGCCCTTTCTGTTGCTTCGTTTTGGTGGTTATGAGGGGCACCCTTCTGATCGGCAGCGCCTGACCGACTGGTGCAAGCGATTGACATCTTGGCGGGCCCAAGGATTGAAATCGGTGGACTTGCTGGTCCACCAGCCCGACAGCGTGCACACCCCAGAGACATGTCGGTTGTTTGCCGAGTTGGCCCAGTCTGAATTGGCCGTGCACGTTCGGGCACCCATCCCGACCCTTCTTTGACCGAACTTCGTTTCATGGACGCCTCCCAGAGCTTCGATCCCAATGCGTCTCGAGCATCGCGTTACGACCTGCTGGAGCTGCAGTGCCCCGGCTTGTTGGATGAGCCAGATGCGGTCGCCAATCAGGCCAATTTTTCCGCCGCTGTGCATGCTGCGTTCGGTTGGCATTGGGTCGGCTTTTACCGGGTGGTGGGGGACGAGTTGGTACTCGGTCCCTTTCAGGGTCCCGTGGCCTGCACCCGGTTGCGCAAGGGCAAGGGTGTTTGTGCTGCGGCGTGGGAGGACAATGCCCCGGTTCGTGTGCCGGATGTGGAGGCGTTTCCAGGTCATGTGGCCTGCAGTCCGCTGAGCCGCAGCGAAATCGTACTGCCGGTGCGGGATGCGGCGGGCCGTGTGGCCGCCGTGTTGGACATCGACAGTGCGGTGACCGACGACTTTTCTGAAGAAGACGAGCGGCGCTTGATGCGGCTGGTGGAGGCTCATTCGGCGCGTTTTTTGCCACCCACGGAATGAAGGGCAGCACGACATCGGTCTGGGCGGGCTTGGCACTGGTCGTCGTGCTCGGCGGTTGTGCGCAGGTGGGCTCGCCCAATGGCGGTGAGCGCGATGCCAACCCGCCACAGGTGTTGGCCGCAGAACCGGATTTTGGCGCGAGACAAGTGCAGACGACCACGCTGAGGTTGGTCTTTGACGAATTCGTTCAACTGCAGGATGCCCGCCGCCAGATTTTGGTTTCCCCACCGCTTCCATCTCCTCCCCAAGCCCGGGTGCGCGGGCGGGAAGTGGTGGTCGAATTGGTGGGCCCCTTGACGCCGGACCGGACCTATGTGGTCCAATTCGGCAATGCCATTCGGGATTTGCGGGAGGCCAATGTGGCCGCAGGGTTGACACACGTATTCGCCACGGGTGATCGCTTGGATTCTGGCCGGGTCGCAGGAACGGCAGTGGATGCATGGACTGGGGAGCCCATGGTGGGGGCGCGGGTCCTGTTGTATCCGGACAGCTTGCCTTCCGCGGCACTCGATTTGGCTTTGCCGGATTCGATGCGGCCGATGCCGGAGTATGTGGGATTGGTCAATGACAGCGGCCAATTTGACATCGGGTACTTGCCGAATGGGCGATTTGCCATGGTGGCCGTGGACGATGTCAATGGGAACTACCGCGCGGATGTCGGGGAGGCGCTGGCTTGGTCGGATTTAACCTGGCTTTCGCAGTCTGCAACGGATTCCATGGGAATGCCTCGGTTGCGTTTGGACGTCCCGCCGGTGGATGTGGCGACCTATCTGAACGGAGTGCGACTGGATTCCAGCGGCTATTGGCGCGCCAGCTGGGCGGGCTGGAACGACTTGGCATCGGGTCCGGATGGATGGCGCGCAGAGGAGATGACCTTGAGCTTGGTGGGGCCGGATACCGTGTTGAATGTGTCCCAGGATGGAGACAGCCTGTGGGCGGAGTGGCCGGCTGAAGCGGTCGCACGATGGGCATCGGGTGAAGCGGACTGGCGGTTCGTGCACCCTTTTGGGGAAGACAGCCTGCGGTTTGCGGAATTGGAGTCGGCAGTGGCCCCGACGCTGGTTGGACCGGCCCAACGAAAGGTGTCATCTGAAGGTGGGCTGCGCCGACGGCTCGCTCCGGCTGCGGACCGCTTGGACACTGCCCGTTGCACCGGTCAGGTGGTGTCGGGCGAAGACACCCTCGCTTTTGATGTGGATCTCTTGGGGTTGGAGGGTTCAGACTTGCGTGTGGCGCCGTTGGTGCCCGGTGCGCGGTATGCCTTGGAGTTGCTTCCCGGCGCGCTGCAACGCGGGCGCGTGTCCAATCAGGACACCCTTCGCATCACTTGGAAGAGCTTGGGAGAGAACGACACAGGCTCCCTGTTGCTCGCCATCGATTCTGCAGAATATGCGGGCATGAAGCGCCCCCTGTTCGTGCTGACCGATGCCAATGGAGAGCCGCTCTACAGCGCGCGCCCCGATGCCGCCGGACGGTGGTCGGATTTGCAACCGGGCCAGTTCGGTTTGATCCTGTTGGACGACCTGGATGGCAATGGCCGGTGGACCGGTGTCGACCCTGCGATGGGCAAGGCGCCTGAACCGGTGGTGCGGCTCGCCGAGCGCGTGGAGGTCCGCGCGGGTTGGGAGCTCGAATTGACCGGAGACCGTCTTCCACGGCCCTGATTTGATGAAGGACACCGACAGGCCGATGGCGCGCTGGAAGTGAAGTTAACTTTGAGGGAATGCGGCTGCAGGTCCTGATTTCATGCTTGGCGTTCCTCGCTTTCTCCTTGGTGACCAACCGGGGATGGGCGCAGGACCCATGTGAATCCACGGGCTCGGGATTGCCTTATGTATCGACCAATCCCAACTACGTCTGTGAGTCGCTGGAAACGTTCGTCTACATCAACGTGGCACAAGCGTATGCCAACCCTGCGGATGCCGCGCCGGAGAACTTCAATTTCAGCTGGTATCCTCAGGATGTGCTGGGCACGGTGGAGACGCAGAGCTTCGAGGCGGTGTTTGACAGCAGCCTGACGCTCTGGTGTGTGGCGCTGGACTTGCAGAACAATTGTTTGTGGACCGACACCATCACCGTGCAGGTGGCCGAGGCCGTGGACATTGGTTTGCCCGATGACACGCTGGTCTGCGACCTGAATGGGTTCACGCTGCAGCCCTCGGTGGAGGCGCAAACCATGCCGGGCATCAGTTGGAACTGGGAGCCGTCCTTGCTCTTGATCGACGCCTCGACCCCCACGCCTCAGTTGCTCATCGATGCCGACCAGTGGTACTATGTCACGGCCACCACACCGGCTCCGGGCAATTGCGTGTATGAGGACAGCATCTTCGTGACCGCCAACGTGGCGCCCATTGAGCTGGGCCCGGATCAGGAATGGTGTGAAGGAGAAACTTCGGTGTTGGATACGGGGTTGGACCCCGCTGTGGAGGACATCGCATGGAGCACTGGAGATTCGTCTTCGGCCATCACGGTGGACACATCGGGTGTTTACTGGGTCACCGCGCTGAATCCGCAAGGGTGCACGCGCACCGACACCGTGCGCATCGACATCTACACCGATCCGGTCCTGACCTTGGCGGCCGGCAGCGCAGCCTGTCTCGGTCAACCCGTGGAATTGGTGGCCACGGTGGATTCGGACACCACGGTCGCTGGCATCGGCTGGTCTTCCGGCGAGGCTGGTAGCAGCATCATGGTGACGGAACCTGGCACGTATGAGGCCATCGCAGTGGATGTGACCGGGTGCTCTGGCAGCGCCTCCATTTCGCCGGAATTCCTTCCGGCCCCCGTACCGGAACTCCAACCGGACACCACGCTTTGTCTCGAGGACGAGGGCCCCATCTGGGTGGATGTCAGCCAGCCCGGAGTGGCCTACCTGTGGTCGACTGGAGAAGACCAGCCGGGCGCGCTCCTGAGCGAGGCGGGCACCTATTCGGTCACGCTGACCCTGCTGTCCAATGGATGCCAGGACTCCGCCAGCATCGAGCTCATTGACTTCTGTCCGCAAGACAGCGTCTATTTCCCCACGGCCTTCACACCCGATGGAGATTTGGTCAATGACCGTTTCGGTGGATTCGCCGAGGGCATCGGCAGTTTCGAATTGAGCGTCTACAACCGCTGGGGCATTGAAGTCTTCCGCTCCGAGGATCTGGAGCAGCGGTGGAACGGACGCCTCGAAAATGGGGAGCCGGCACCGGGTGGACTGTATGCTTGGCGTGCCGTCTGGCGCCCGCTGGCTGCAGACGGGGTGTCGTTCCGCGCCTACCAGGAAAAGGTCGGCGCCGTCACCCTCATTCGTTGACTTCCAACAACCGGTTCACGTTGCCCAGCGTGCCGAACACCACCAAGGTGTCGGTTTGTTGCACCGTGGTGTCCGGTCTGGGAATGCCGATGAGGTGTTCCGCATCCTCGCCCTGTTCGGTGTAGGTGCGGCGAATGGTGATGAGCCGGAGTTCGTACCGGTTGGTCAGGTCAATGTCGCCGAGGGTCCGGCCAACGCAGCCTGCGGGCGCCTGGATTTCGGCGATTTCGTAATCGTCCGGCAATTCGAGGAATCCGCGCAGGTTGGGGTTCATCAGCCGCTCCGCCACGAGGCTGGCGAACTCGGTCTCGGGAGCGAGGATTTCTTGGATGCCCAACTTTCGGAGGATGCGTTCCTGGTGGCGTCCGGAGGCCCGCACGATGACGCGGGGAATGCCCAGGTCCATCAGGTTCAGCGTCGTCAGGACGGTGGCTTCGAAATTCTCTCCGATGGCGACGACGGCGGCGTCCATTTCTTCCAGCTTCTGGCCCTTGAGGGCCTTGGCGTCGGTCGAGTCCATGGTGATGGCGAGGGCCACATCGTCCGCCACTTGCTCGACGCGTTCTTCCACGTTGTCGATGGCGAAGACTTCGGCACCGCGGCCGGCCATTTCGGTGGCAATGCGGGAACCGTACTTGCCGATGCCGATGACCACGTAGCGCATGCTCTTCATGACTGCAATCTACTTCTCTTGGCGGAGGCCTTGTTCGAGGAGGACGAGGAAATCGGCCACGTCTGCAAACCGATTGTACAACGGCACGGGGGCCATGCGGATCACGGCGGGCTCGCGCCAGTCGACGATGACGCCGTGCCGTGTCAGGTGGTCAAAGAGGGCCTTGCCGTGCCCATGGGCCACCACGCTCAGCTGGCAGCCGCGGGCGTCCGGGTCGGTGGGGGTGAGGATGTCGAGGTGTGTGCCGGTGGCGGCGGCGACGCTGTGGATGCCGCGCTCGAGGAACGCGGTGAGCGCCAGGGATTTCTCCCGAAGCCGGTCCATCCCCGCTTCCCGGAATTCGCGCAGGGAAGCGAGCAGCGCAGCCATGTTCATGACGGGGGCGTTGGACGTCTGCCATCCTTCCGCGCCGGGCATCAGGTCGAATTCGGGTTCCATCAGGAAGCGGCGGCTGGCCGAATGGCCCCACCATCCTTCCAAGCGGGGCAGATCGGGGCGCTCGGCATGGCGTTCGTGAACGAAGGCGCCCGCCGTGCAGCCGGGACCACCGTTGAGGTATTTGTATCCGCACCAGCAGGCGAAATCCACGTTCCACTCGTGGAGCTTCATGGGGACGTTGCCCACGGCGTGGGCGAGGTCGAATCCGCAGGTGGCGCCCACGGCATGGGCGGCTTGGGTGATGCGTTGCATCGGCATCCATTGGCCGGTGTAATACTGGACCCCGCACAGCATGACGCATGCGAGTTGGTCGCCTTCTTCCGCGATTCTGGCTTCGATGTCCTCCAGCCGCAAGGTGTGCTCGCCTTCGCGTGGCGCGAGTTCAATGAGGTGTTCCTCGGGGTCGAGGCCGTGCAGGCGGAGTTGGGAGAGGGCGGCATACCGGTCACTCGGAAAGGCGCCTTCCTCGATCATGAGCTTGGTGCGCTGTCCTTCGGGCCGATAGAAGGAAATCAGCAGCAGGTGCAAGTTGACCGTGAGGGCATTCATCGCCACCACTTCCACCGGCTTGGCCCCCACCACGGCGGCGAGGTCTTCCGTGGCGAAACTGTGGTAGTCGACCCATGGACGCCGGCCATGGAAATGGCCTTCCACCCCAAACTTCCGCCAGTCTTCGAGCTCCCCTTCGATGAACTCTGCGGCGGCAACCGGCTGCAGCCCCAGGCTGTTGCCCGTGAAATACAGGGCGTCCCGATCGTCGTGCTGGGGCATGTGGAAGCGCGCGCGGAATGCGGCCAACGGATCGGCTGCATCGAGGCGGGCAGCTTCTTCGTGAAAAGCGGTGGCTTGGGTCCAATTCGACATGGAAGAGGGCATGGGTGACACGGTTCTTGGCCGACAAAGGAACGGTTCCGGCGGCGGTGGACGCTAATTTTGCCATCCAGTTCCCATGGCCAGCACCTCACACACCCGCGCCAAGAGCGCCGCTTTGTTTGCAGAAGCGCAGACCCGTTTCCCGGGCGGCGTCAACTCTCCGGTTCGTGCCTTCGGCGCGGTCGGAGGCACCCCGCTCTTCATCGATCGGGGCGAGGGCGCCCACATCTGGGATGCGGACGGCCAGCGTTACATCGATTTCTGCTGCTCGTGGGGGCCCCTCATTCTGGGACATGCCCACCCTGTGGTTCAGGACCGCATCTTGAAAGCGGTGGCCGACGGCACCTCGTTTGGAACCCCGACCCGCCTCGAGAATGAGCTCGGAGGGATGATCCTCGACCACCATCCCTACGCGGAGCGGATCCGCTTCGTCTCCAGCGGAACGGAGGCCGCCATGAGCGCCATCCGTTTGGCGCGGGGTGTGACGGGAAAGACCAAGATTCTCAAGTTTGAGGGGTGTTATCACGGTCACGTGGACGCGCTCCTCGTGAAGGCCGGCAGTGGCCTCGCCACCTTGGGAACGTCCACTTCCGCTGGTGTTCCGGAGGCCTATGCCCGCGAGACATTGGTGCTGCCATTGAATGACCTCGATGCCCTCGAGGCCACCATGAAGGAGCATGCTGACGATTTGGCCGTGGTCGCCATCGAACCAATTCCAGCCAACAACGGATTGCTCATCCAGGACCCGTCCTTCCTTCAAGGTGTGCGGGACCTGTGCGACAAGTATGGCGTCCTGCTGCTGTTCGATGAGGTCATCAGCGGATTCCGGGTCGCCTTCGGCGGCGCAGCGGAGTATTACGGCATCCGACCGGATGTCATGGCCTTCGGCAAGATCATCGGTGGGGGCATGCCGGTGGGGGCCTATGCGGCGTCCGCTGAAATCATGGACCACGTCGCGCCGGTGGGTCCGGTCTACCAAGCGGGCACATTGAGCGGCAACCCTGTGGCCATGGCGGCCGGAGCCGGACAATTGTCGGTCTGCCTCCAGCCGGGCTTTTACGAAGATCAGGAGCGCCGGACGCGCCGATTGGTGGACCCCATTCTGGCGCACGCTGAGCGCAAGGGACAACCCCTCCGGATTTTCACACGGGGCAGCATTTTCTGGCTGGCCTTCAGTGACCAGATTCACATCCGCCGCAGCAGCGAGATTGACGCCGACAGCATGGCCCATTTCACCAAGTTGCACGGTGCACTTCTGGAGCGTGGGGTCTACCTCGGACCGTCCGGCTACGAAGTGGGCTTCGTGTCGGCCGCGCACAGCGATGCGGTGATCGATGAGGCGGCGTCCGCCTTCACGGATGCCCTCGATGCCGTCTTCGGCTGAGGGGCATCAGCCCGGCAAGCCCACTGAGAGCCATACCGCATCGGCGATGAGGGCAGCGTCGAGCAGGACGAAATAGCCGGCTTCCCGGTCTTCTTTGGCACTCCCGACGGCCAGGGCCATGGGCAACAGGGCCGCGCAGGCCATTGCGGTTTGCCCCAGTCCGACCATGCGGACAGCCACGGCGCCGACCAGGAAAGCCAAGCCCAGCATTCGGGTGCCCGATGTGCCCAGCCATTGGGGCCAAGTCCGCATCTCCTGTGAATCCCAATGGCGGTCGCGGAGGTCGAAGGGCAGGGTGAGGGCGGCAATCACCAGCGCGCGTTCGAGGGCCAACCACCAGGAGGATGCGGGCAAGGGCAGGCTTTGCTGCAGGGCATTCCACCAGATGGGCCACAGGGCGGAGAGCACGGCCCAGGTGCCGGCGATCCACAGCATTTTCAGCCCCGGAATGCGGCGCAGGGCACGTCGCCGGCCACCGGCGCCAGGGAGACCAGCATACAACGCGGTGATGCCCCCGGCGGCCAATACCAGCAACCACAATCCGGGTTGCCCCGTGACCCAGGGGCCACCGCCCGCTGTCCAGGTGAGCCACACGGGACCGGAGGCAACCGGCAACAAAAACAGGGCCGTGGCCCGGAGGCGTCGTGCATGCCGTTGCTGCCAAGTCCGGTGCTGAGGGCGAAGGCCGCGTTCGCGGGTGGACTTGATGTGGCGCTGCCAACTGTAGGCGCACCAGGTGGCTGCGGAAAGTCCCCACGCGAAAGCCGTCGTGCCCCTCAAGGGCCAGCTCATGCCCGACAGTTGCAAGGTGGTCAGGACGCACGCTCCAGCTGCAAGGGAGATGATGGCGTTGGACCAGAGCAGGGTGCGCGTGTTCACGCGGGGAAATTAGAGTAGCCCACAGGTACAAAACGATTATGAACACCCTGACGCAAAGGGTGTTGTGAGGTTCTACTTTTGTCCTTTAATCCGTACGTCAACATGGCATCCGCAACGTTCGACCAGCGCCACATCGGCCCGCGAGATGAAGAGCAACAGCACATGCTGTCCGCCACCGGTCATGACTCCATGGCCGCCTTGATTGCCCGCACCGTGCCCCAAGCCATCCTGAGCGATGCGCTCATGGAGTTGCCCGAGGCGATGTCTGAGAGTGCCTACCTCGAACACATCGACCGCATTGCGGCCAAAAACACCTTGTATCGCAACCACATCGGCATGGGATACCACCCCACAGAGGTGCCCAGTGTGATCCGCCGCAATGTGCTGGAGAATCCGGGGTGGTACACGGCGTACACTCCCTATCAAGCGGAGATTGCCCAAGGGCGATTGGAGGCGTTGATGAATTTCCAGACCATGGTCTGTGACCTCACGGGAATGGAGTTGGCCAATGCCAGCCTGCTCGATGAGGCCACGGCGGCGGCGGAGGCCATGACCATGCTGTTCAATGCGCGCAGCCGGAAGGCGGCCAAGGCCGGAGTCAACCGCTTCGTGGTGTCCGATGGTGTCTTCACCCAGACCTGGGCCGTATTGCGGTCCCGCGCTGAACACTTGGGCATCGACATCGAGCAGCGCCCCGATGCGGACCTGCAGTTGGACGAGCGCACCTTCGGCATGATGGTGCAGTACCCGGACGACCGCGGCCGGGTGGAGCCTTTGGCGGACACCATTGCCCAGGCGCACGAGCGCGACATCCGCGTGGTCGTGGCCACGGATTTGATGGCGTGCGCGTTGGTGGCCAGCCCCGGTTCCATGGGAGCGGACGTGGTGGTTGGAAACAGCCAGCGCTTCGGGGTGCCCATGGGATATGGCGGCCCGCATGCCGCGTTCTTCGCCACCCGTCTGGACTACAAGCGCAATGTGCCTGGCCGTGTCATCGGTGCCTCCGTGGACCGGAATGGCAAGATGGCCTACCGCATGGCGCTCCAAACCCGAGAGCAGCACATCCGCCGGGACAAGGCGACTTCCAACATCTGCACAGCCCAGAGCCTGTTGGCCGTGATGGCGAGCAGCTACGCCGTCTACCATGGGCCGCAGGGACTGCGCACCATTTCCGAGCGCATCCACGGCTTGGCCATTGCTTTGGCCGAAGCGGGCACAGCGGCGGGCTGTCCTCCGGTGCATGACCGCTTCTTCGATACCGTGGTGTTTGCCATCGAAGACATGGGGGCGGTCATCGAGCGTGCCGAACGCAAGCGCATCAACCTCCGCTACTTCCCCGACGGGGTTCATGTCGGCGTCGCTTTCCACGAATGCACGCTGCCCGAAGACTTCAGCGACCTCTGTGAGGTGCTCGGTTTCCAGACCGTCCCCGCGCCGGGTGCCAACGTGGCCGCTTCGCCCATTGCAGACCAGGTCCGTCCGGTGGATTACCTGAACCACCCCGTCTTCAACAGCCACCGCTCGGAGACGGCGATGATGCGGTACCTGAAGCACCTCGAGAACAAGGATTTGTCGTTGACCCACGCCATGATTCCGCTGGGGTCCTGCACCATGAAGCTCAATGCGGCGACACAGCTTCTGCCGATTGGTTGGGCGGAATTCGCCCAGTTGCATCCCTTCTGTCCTCCGGCCCAAGCGGCGGGGACCCGGGAAATGGTCCGGGACCTCGAGCAGTACCTCAGTGAGATCACCGGTTTTGCGGGCATGAGCCTGCAGCCCAACAGCGGTGCGCAAGGCGAGTACACGGGATTGCTGGTCATCCGCGCATACCACGCGTCTCGCGGTGAGTCGCACCGGAACATCTGCCTCATTCCTTCCTCTGCCCACGGCACGAACCCGGCATCTGCCGTCATGTGCGGCATGAAGGTCGTGGTGGTCGGTTGCGACAAGCACGGCAACATCAACCTGGACGAGCTCAAGGAGAAGGCGGCGGAGCACGCTGACAACCTCGGGGCATTGATGATCACCTACCCGTCGACGCACGGGGTGTTCGAAGACCACATTCTCGAGGTCACCAAAACCGTGCACGAACACGGCGGCCAGATCTACATGGATGGCGCCAACATGAATGCACAGGTGGGCTTGACCAGCCCGGGTCGCATTGGCGCGGATGTCTGCCACCTCAACCTGCACAAGACGTTCGCCATCCCGCACGGCGGTGGTGGACCGGGCGTGGGCCCCATTGGGGTTGCCGAGCACCTGGTGCCCTTCCTGCCGGGCCATCCGCTGGATGCGGTGGGCGGAGAGCAGGGCATCGATCCGGTCAGCGCAGCGCCGTTCGGCAGTGCATTGATCCATTTGATCTCGTACGCCTACATCCGTTTGCTGGGTCCACGCGGACTCAAGCGGAGCACGGAGGTGGCCATCCTCAACGCCAACTACCTGCGGGCGCGGTTGGAGGGCCATTACGACGTCCTCTACAAGGGCAATGCGGGCAATGTGGCCCACGAAATGATCTTGGATTGCCGTCCGTTCAAGCAGAGCGCCGGCATCGAAGTGACGGACATCGCGAAGCGCCTCATCGATTACGGATTCCACGCGCCGACGGTCAGTTGGCCGGTGGCGGGCACCTTGATGGTGGAGCCGACGGAGAGCGAGAGCCTGGACGAATTGGACCGGTTTGCGGAGGCGATGATGGCCATCCGCGAGGAGATTCGCGCCATTGAGGAAGGTCGGTTCGACCGCGAGGACAACCCGGTTCGGATGTCTCCCCACACCGCGGCGGAATTGACGGCGACGGAGTGGCACCACGCCTACACCCGCGAAGAGGCAGCGTACCCCGTCCCTGTGATGCGGGAGCGGAAATTCTGGCCCTCCGTGGCACGGGTGGACAATGCGCATGGCGATCGCAACTTGGTCTGCACGTGCCCGAGCGTCGAGCTGTACACGGAGCCCCTGAGCGTCTGACAGACCCGGTCTAGGTGCGGTGTGGTTGCGCGGACTATATTCGCCGCTACGAATCCAACACCACACAATATGAAGCACCTCTACACCTTGGTCTTCGCGATGCTCATCGTGAGCTTCGC
>CALBSW010000132.1 GCA_937967465.1 uncultured Flavobacteriales bacterium | reverse complement strand
CGATGGGTGGAACGAGGGGTTGGAGTACAACTACACCACCTGATGGCGACACTGGGCTTGGGCGCATCGGCATGGGCCTTGGCCTTGGCGCTGCCCGCAGCCCTGAGGATCTTCTGGGACTTGCGCTGGGCCAGATCTTGGTCTCGGTGTCAGAAACACGTCTCGGCGACAGCGGATGCTGCGCCTGCCGTAGACCGCGGGGTCTCCTTGATTGTCTGCACGCACAACGACCTGCCCGCGCTCCAGAGGATGTGGCCAGCCTGGCGAAGTCAGGAGTTCCCCGCGGATTGGGCCATCCAATGGGTGGTGGTCGACGACGGCAGCACGGATGGGACAGAGCGTTGGCTGTTGGAGCAGGCCAAGACGGACGACCGCATCACCGTCGTGCGTCACCACAAAAGCCGACCTGGAAAGAAGGACGCCCTGTCAGCGGGCATCGCCGCTGCTGCGCACGACAGGCTGGTCCTCACCGATGCGGATTGTCAACCTGGCCCGGATTGGGCGCACCAACTGGCCGCCCAACTCGGTGGTGAGGGCACCGGCCCCGACGTGTGTTTTGGAGCCAGCCTGCCCCTCGGAGGACCACCCCTGCTTCGCTTTGACGCCTTGCGCATCGCCTGGCAGTCCATGGCCGAGGCCGCCTTGGGACGGCCTTACATGGCGGTCGGCCGCAGCCTGGCCTACCGCAAATCCACATGGCAATCCCTCGGTGGCTTCACCTCGCATGAAGACGTCCCCAGCGGCGATGACGACCTCTTCGTCCAACAAGCGCTCCGCGCGGGATTGACCGTCCAGCCTCTGCCGCCCGCCACCGCCCGTTGTGCCAACCCCACGGCCCCGGCGAACAGCATCACGGAGGGCCTGCGCCGAAAACGTCGGCACCTCACCACCGCGCCCCGGTATGACCGACGCAGTCAACGCCGACTGGCCCTCGACACTGCCCTCGACCTTCTCGTGGTCGGGTGCGCCGGCTGGGGCGGGACCCCCCTCCTTTTGCACAACGGGGGTTGGATACCCTTCTTGGCCGCAGGTGTCGCGCTCGCCGTTCGCGCCACTACCTTGTCCGCGTTCGCCAAGGACCTCGGGTTCCCTGCCAAAGCCGGTCTCTCCACCATCGTGTGGGGGCCAATTCGCTGGGGATTTCTCGCACTGGCCACCTTGTCGAACTTCACCTCATCGCCAACATGGACGCAGCGGGCACCGACAAGACGGTCGTGATCGACCACCTCTCCGACAAGGCCAAGTACGACTATGGCCTGATTCGACGCGCTCTGGACTCCCATGACCAGGGTGCCTTTGCCGAGCTGATGGAACGGTACCGGGAGCCCATCTTCTATATGCTGGTGAAGATGGTCCACAACCAGGACGACGCGGAGGACTTGATGATCGAGACCTTCGGCAAGGCCTTCCGCCGCCTGAAGCAATACAGCCCCAAATTCGCCTTCTCCACGTGGCTCTTCAAGATTGCGTCCAACGGCGCCATTGACTTCATCCGGAAGAAGCGCATCAAGGCCCTCAGCCTCGACAAGGGCTTCACGGACTCCGAAGGCGACACCATGGAAATCCAGGTGGCAGACGACGGATTGGATCCGGGCCAGACCTTGGAAAAGCAACAGCGCGTCAACAAGATGCGGGAAGTCGTGGCCCAGTTGAAGCCCCGTTACCGGCGCCTCGTGGAACTGCGGTACTTCGAGGAATACAGCTACGATGAGATCAGCCAGGAACTCGACCTGCCGCTCGGTACGGTCAAAGCCCAGCTGTTCCGCGCACGCGACATCCTGGCCGGCGTGCTCGAAATCGACCGCGAGCAGTTCTGAGCGTGGCCCCCACCGATCCAGATTTTCGCGCCGTCGACCACTTGATCGCGGCCCTTCAACGCGAGTCTCCTGAATTTGGCGCGCCCATCCCCGACATCACGGACACCCAGCGCCAGCAATTGGCCATGCTCGGCCCACTGTACCGCGAGTGGAACGCCAAAATCAACGTCATTTCCCGCAAGGACCTCGACGCTTTCTTCACCCGACACGTCTTGCACAGCCTCGCCATGGCCCGGGTGCTGCGGCCGGAACCCGGAAGCCGGATCCTCGATGTCGGCACTGGCGGCGGATTTCCCGGCATCCCCCTTGCCATCCTCTTCCCCGATGCGGACTTCACCTTGTGCGACTCGATTGGCAAGAAAATCAAGGTGGTGGATGCCGTCTCCGGCGCCATCGGACTCCAGAACGCCCAGGGAGTCTGGGGCCGGGCGGAAAGCCTGACCGACCGATCGCCGTTCGATTTCATCGTCAGCCGAGCCGTCACGCGCATGCCCGCCTTTCTCGACTGGGTGCGGCCTTTGGTGCACGACACGCACCGCCACGGGGTGGCCAATGGCGTCTTTTACCTCAAGGGGGGAGATCTGACCGAGGAACTGGCACCCGTGCAGGAACCCATCACGGCCTGGTCACTCGCCGACGTGCTGGAAGATCCGTTCTTCGACACCAAGCAGCTCCTCCATGTGGCGCTGGCCTGAAAAGAATGAAGGGGGCATTTCTGCCCCCTCCGAAACCTGCAAGGATATTGAAACCGATACAGCATGAAGCTGCATCCATGTGTATGACGGACACGTTTTCAATCGTTGCCTCGGTCGAGAAAAAAAATTTCAGTGTGCCCTTTTCGAACAGATTCCAGCTTGGGACTTGTGGCCTTGCCCCGGCGGGAAGCGTGAGGCTCGGTTAAATTTGGATTGTCATGAAGGAGGAGGGAAAATCCCCGCGCCGAATGGCTCCTGAAACCCTGAAATCACTGGGCCAAGGAACCATCGCCGAAGCCATTGGAATGGAGCTGCTCGAGGTCGAACACGGCCGGGTCGTCGGCCGCATTCCCGTCGATGAGCGGACCCATCAGCCCTATGGACTCCTTCACGGAGGAGCCAGTGTGGTGCTGGCCGAAACCCTCGGGTCTGTAGGCTCTCACTTCATTGCCGAACCGCTCGGAAAAGCTGCTGTGGGTGTGGAGGTCAATGCGAACCACCTTCGCGGTGTCCGCAGCGGCTGGGTCACAGGAACGGCCACACTGCATCACGAGGGCGGACGCCTTCACGTGTGGCACATTGACATTCGGGATGAGCGGGACCGCGCCATCTGCACCAGCAGGCTGACCGTCATGTTGGTCGCCCAACCCGGTGGAAACCAATCCCCTGCTTGATGGACGCGGCGCCCCTTGAACCCACAGTGCTCTTCCACCGCCCGGGCGCATCCCACCTGGAGCGGCTGCTCCCCGAAGTGGGTGGAACCGTCGGTTTCCGAATGCACCCTTGGGAAGGCTCCAAGGGCCATGGAGATTTGGTGTTGCGCGGCCGACTGGTGCAAGGGCCCGCGGTCATGGGCGACGAACGCCCTTTCGAAAAACCATCCGCCCATGCCGTGGGAGGCACCCCCCACGACACCCACCTCCATGCCATTCACTGCGCACTGGAAGCCATTGAATCCGGCTCCATCGAGAAAGTGGTGCTCTCCAGTCACCTCACGGTAGAGGCTCCCGGCCTAGAAGCCGAAGCCATCGTGCGGCGGCTGTCCCAAGCGCACCCCGATTCCTTCAGCTGGATGGTGCGTCACCCCGACATCGGCACCTGGTTTGGCTCTTCCCCTGAGCCATTGGTCCAAGGCCAATGGCCCACATTGAATACGGCCTGTCTGGCCGGCACCCGCATGGCCCACACTGGCGCGCAGAGCGACCCGTGGACGGACAAGGAGCGGCACGAACAGCAGTTGGTCACGGACTCGGTGCTCGACGCACTGCGCGATTGCGGTTGCCGCAACATCACGGTCGGCGACCGGATGACGGTGCGCTACGGCCCCATTGAGCATTTGCGCACCATGGTGTCCTTCGATGCCGAAGGCGGCCTGGCCGACATCATGGGCGCCCTGCACCCCACACCGGCCGTTGGGGGGACTCCCCGAGAGGCGGCCCTGGATTACATCGCACAGCTTGAACAACACGACCGCGCCTATTACACAGGCTGGGTCGGGCTGGAAGATGGCGAGGACATCGCCTATTTCGTCAACCTCCGCTGCGGCGCATTGAATGGCGACCGTTTGACGGCCTATGCCGGCGGGGGCATCACCCGCGGATCGGATCCCGAGGCAGAGTGGCAGGAGACCCGAAACAAACTGCGGTCCGCCTTGGACCCCATTGTCCACTGGCCCGAATGACCTCGCCCCAGCACCCCGACGCCCGCACATCAGCCCGGCTCCTTGTCGAGGGGTTGATGGCCCGCGGCTTGGGGGGCGCCGTCGTCAGTCCCGGCTCCCGCAACGCGCCCTTGATGCAGGCCTTCGAATCGGCCGGCATCCCGTGTGTGATCGCCTTGGATGAGCGGGCCGCTGCGCACCACGCGCTGGGCATGGCCCTCGCGCTGGGCCGTCCTGTGGGGGTCTCGTGCACCAGTGGCACAGCCGCCCTCAACCACGGCCCGGCCCTGGCAGAGGCCGACCGAATGGGATTGCCTCTCATCAGCTTGACGGCAGACCGACCTGCCGGTGCTGCAGACCAATGGGAAAGCCAGACGCTGGTCCAACAGGGCGTGCACGATCCGCACGTACGGGCCTCCTTCCAATGGTCCCCCCTCGGAGAACTGGAAGCCAGCGCCGCATTGGATGACATGGCCTCGGCCTGGGCTTCCGGGCCCATCCATGTCAACTGCCCCTTCGACGAGCCCCTCTACCCCGAGACATCTGAACCCGTCCACCGGAGCGCCCATTGGCACCTCCCCGACCTTCGACCGCTCTCGAATGACCCCCTGCAGCCTCCGGGTCTCGCAGACTGGGTCGCCACCCTGACCGCCGCATTGGACGCGGGACGGCGCATCCTGTTTCTGGGAGGAACCCAGCCCCAGGCGCTGTCCTCGGATGCGCTCGCCACGCTGGCCCGCCACGCCTTGTTGATGGGCGACAGCACCAGTGGCTTGGGAGGTCATCCCAACACCATTGTCGCCGTGGACCGGTGGATGCGCGGCATGCGCGCCTCGGCCGGCTTGGACCATCTCCCCGATCTGGTGGTCACGTTTGGCGCCCCCATCCTGTCCAAGGCCCTGCGCCATTGGCTCAGGGAGCACAGCATGGACCAAGTCCACCTCGACCCCGGAGGCAGGTCCCCTCAGGCCTTCGGGGGAGTGGTCACTTCTGCACCATGGCCTGTCGCGGATGCGCTGGCGGCATTGGGGGACGCCTGGTCTTCGCGGACACCGCCCGCTTCGCCCTGGTGGGCGGCGTGGACGAATTTGGAAGAGCGCTTGCGATCAGCGCATCCCGCCGCGCTTCAAGCCGCGCCGTGGTGCGACCTCACCGTGCATGCCGCCTTGCACGATGCACTTCCGGGCCACACCCAGCTCCACCTCGCCAACTCCACCCCGGTGCGCTACGCCCAGTTGTTTCACAACCCGAATCGCCCGGCACCGTGGTCGAACCGGGGGGTGGCCGGCATCGACGGCTGCAGTGCCACTGCAGTGGGCGCGGCCTTGGCTGGCCACAACGTCACCCTGATTTCCGGGGACCTTGGCTTCCTCTACGACGCCAATGCCTTCCACGTCCACCCGCTGCCCACCACCTTGCGGATCGCCGTCATCCACAACGGCGGCGGCGGCGTGTTTCGCTGGCTGCCGGGGCCCGTCCGAACCGGGCTGCTCGACTCCCACTTTGAGATGCGCCACGGCCTGGAACTGCGCGCGGTGTGCGATCTGCATGGTCTGGAACACCAGCGTGTGGAGACCATGGACGACCTGCAGGCGGCGCTCCAAGACTGGTGGTCGGAGAGCGAGGCTCCCCGCGTGTTGGAGATCGCCACACCCCCGGAGCGAAGTGCCGAGGCCCATTCTGTCTACATGGAGCGGGTGAGCGCGTAATTTCGCGTCATGAGCAACACGCGCGTCTGGCAAGAAATCAAGCCCTTCGAGGACATCCGTTTCGAGTTTTTCGAAGGCATCGCCCGCATCACCATTGACCGTCAGAAGGTGTACAATGCCTTCCGTCCGGAGACCAACATGGAGATGCTCGAGGCCATGGACATCGCCCGGGAACGCAACGACATCAGCGTTGTCGTCCTCACGGGTGCGGGAGACAAAGCCTTCTGCAGTGGAGGCGACCAGAATGTCAAGGGAACCGGAGGCTACATCGGAGGAGATGGTGTCCCCCGTCTGAACGTATTGGACCTGCACAAGAAAATCCGGTCTCTCCCCAAGCCGGTGATTGCCGCCGTGAACGGCTACGCCATCGGAGGTGGCCACGTCCTGCACGTGGTCTGCGACCTGTCCATCGCCTCGGAGAATGCCATTTTCGGCCAGACCGGTCCCAAGGTCGGCAGCTTTGACGCAGGATTCGGGTCCAGCTACCTCGCCCGCCATGTGGGCCAGAAGAAAGCCCGGGAAATCTGGTTCCTCTGCGAGCAATACAGCGCAAGGGAAGCCGAATCCATGGGCCTGGTCAACACGGTGGTGCCACTGGAGAAGCTCGAGGACACCTACGTCCATTGGTGCAAGACCATCATGAAGCGCTCGCCGCTCGCCATTCGCATGATCAAGCGGGGCCTCAATGCCGAATTGGACGGACAGGCCGGGTTGATGGAATTTGCAGGCGACGCCACCCTGATGTACTACCTGATGGAGGAGGCGCAGGAAGGCAAGAATGCCTTCCTCGAGAAGCGCGACCCCAACTTCCAGCAGTACCCGAAGTTCCCCTGATTCCGGCATGTTGCGCGACTACATTCAGGCTGCGCGTCTGCGCACCCTGCCCCTCGCGAGCGCGTGCATCCTCACCGGGGGTGCCTTGGCTGCGGCCACAGGGGATGTCGAATCGAGCCGGTTTACCCCCCTCTTCCTCGGCTGTCTGCTGACGGTGGTCCTGCTGCAGGTCCTGGCCAACTTCGCCAACGACCTTGGCGACTTTGAGAACGGTGCCGACCGCGTGGAAGGCAGCGAACGAAGCGATCGAGCCGTGGCCTCGGGGCGCATCACCGCGGCCCAGATGAAGCGCGCCGTGCTCCTGACAGGCGCACTGGCGTTCATCACCGGCACGGCCACGGTGGTCCTCGCTGTCGGAGATGCATGGGTCCAGCTGCTTCAATGGGTGGCGGCCGGTGCGGTGAGCATCGCGGCCGCCTACACCTACACCGCAGGCCGGCGTCCATATGGTTACAGTGGGCTGGGCGACATCAGCGTGCTGGTCTTCTTCGGCTTTGCCGGCGTCGCGGGCACCGCGGCCCTCATCACAGGCCAAATGAACCCCCTGTGGTGGCTGCCGGCGGCCACCATCGGTCTGCTGAGTGTCGCCGTCCTCAACCTCAACAACCTCCGGGACCACGTGTCCGATGCCGCCACAGGCAAACACACCCTGGTGGTCCGCATGGGCTTTCAGAAGGCAAAGCGGTACCACCTGCTGTTGGTCGTCGGCGCATGGACAGCGTTGCTCACCTTCTGGCAACTCGACCCCAGCGGCCCCTGGCGCGGACAACTCTGGTATGGGCTGTTCGGCCTCGTTCACGCCCGGCACCTCGCCTTCGTGTTTCGAACGGAGGACCCGGCTGAACTGGATGGAGAGCTCAAGAAAATCGCCCTGAGCACCTTCGCCATCGCCTTGTTTCTCTTCCTCAGTGCCACCGCATGACCGGCCTTGAAATCCGCATCGTGGAGCGTGCGCTCCAGTTCAAGAAACCCGCCGGAACCTCGCGCGGTACCCTGACCGAAAAGCCGAGCTTCTATGTCGTGGCCCGCGACTTGGAGGAGGACGGGCGAATCGGCATCGGGGAATGCAGCTTGATTCCAGGACTCTCTCCGGAAAGCGCGCCCCGCGCCAGAATGGAGCTCAAGAAGCTCGCCGCT
This sequence comes from uncultured Flavobacteriales bacterium, assembly GCA_937967465.1. GTDB lineage: Bacteria > Bacteroidota > Bacteroidia > Flavobacteriales_D > Sanyastnellaceae > UBA8752. The sequence continues at coordinate 9,133 of CALBSW010000132.1, read as the reverse complement.
TCGGGCACCTTGGACCCCAAGGCCATGAGCCTGCAGTACCCGGCCGTGCGGTTTGCCGCTGAAACGGCCCTCATCGACCTCCTGAACGAGGGAGACCAGACCCTGTTCCCCGGCCCCTTCACCGAAGGCCAGCCGGTGCCCATCAACGGCCTCATCTGGATGGGCGACCCGGAAGACATGGTGGCCCAGGCGGCTTCCTTGCTCGACCGCGGTTTTGACACCCTCAAGTTGAAGGTCGGCGCCCTGGACTTTGAGCGTGAACTCGACTGCCTGAAGGCCATTCGCTCCATTGCCCCGGCCGACCAAGTGACCTTGCGGCTCGACGCCAATGGCGGCCTCGACGACGACGATCCCTCGGTGACGCTCAGCAAGCTCGAGCGGCTGGCGTCGTTTGACATCCACAGCATGGAGCAGCCCATCCGCCCGGGCCAGTGGAAGAAGATGCAGGCCGTGTGCACCGATTCTGCCATCCCCATCGCACTGGACGAAGAGCTCATTGGCGTCAACGACACCACCCTCCGGCGCAACCTGCTTCACGTCATCCAGCCCCAGTACATCATCCTCAAGCCCAGCCTGATCGGCGGCTTGGTCGAGGCCAACCATTGGATCGACCTCGCGGCAGAAGTGGGGGCCAAATGGTGGGCCACCAGCGCCCTGGAGAGCAACATCGGCCTCAATGCGATTGCCCAATGGGCCGCCGATGCCATCGCCGAGGAGGCGGACCCGATGCCGCAAGGTCTGGGAACCGGCAGCCTGTTCACCAACAACCTGCCCTCGCCCCTCGTGGTCGAACATGGCACCCTGCGCATGGATACGCCCAAGACGCAGGCCAACGGTACCCTGCGCAGCTGGGACCTCAGCAGCCTGTTCGCATGACGGCATTCTGGCGGATACCCCACCCCGACGACGGTCCCCCGCCTCCGGATTGGGTCCAGCCCTTTCTCGAACTCGATGCCGAATGGAACGCCGGACGTGCCGTGGGCCGCACCTCCGGCAGCACCGGCACCCCGAAATCGGTGGCCTTTGACCCCGCAGCTGTGCGCGCCTCGGCCCATGCCACTGCCCTCCACTTTGGCCTGAACACCCACTCCGATTCCCCCATTCAAGCTTGGTCCGCCCTGCCGGCGCTGGGCGTGGGTGGGCGAATGATGTGGTGGCGCACCCGCATTCTGGGCTGGACGTTGACCCAAAGCCGCCCGTCCACTTCGCCGATGGTTCCCGAGCCTGCAACGGGCGAACGGCACGACTTTGCCGTGGCCACCCCCCAGCAAGCCGCCGCGATGGCGCAAACCGGACAACTTCGAAAAATCCGCATCCTCCTTCTCGGGGGTGGTGCCGTGTCTCCCAGCCTCGAGACTGCCCTTCAGTCCGCAGCAGCGCAGGCCCAATGTGAGGTCCACCTCGGGTTCGGCATGACGGAAACCCTCACGCACGTGGCCACCCGCCCCCTCGGGGAGCCGGTGTACACGCCACTGCCTGGCGTCACCTGGAGTGCAGACGTCGATGGTGGCCTTCTGCTGGATGCGCCGGAGCGCGGCGTACACGCCCTGCACACCCGCGATGCTGTGGAAGCCGCCACCACCGCTTCAGACTCCCCCGGTTTTCGATGGCTGGGCCGATTGGACGATGTCATCAACACGGGCGGCCTGAAGGTGCACCCCACCGAACTGGAGCGCGCCCTGGATCCACTGGTGGAACCACACCTCGATGGCCGCCGCTGGTACGTGGCGGGACGCCCCCACCCCACCACCGGGGAACAAGTGACCCTGGTCGTGGAAGGCGAGGCCAATGCCCAGCAGGCAGAGCGCCTCCTCGCCGCTGTGGCGCAGGGCCATCCGCATCCGGACCGCCCCCGCGCCGTGGTGTGGATGGCGCGCTTCGAAGAAACCGGAACGGGCAAGGTGGTCCGGCGCTGAATCGCCCGACATTCGCACCATGTCCAAGCCGCGCCTCGTATTCGCCACCCGCAACCCCGGAAAAGTGCGGGAAATCGCACAGATGCTTTCTGACCGATATGAGATTGTCGGCCTCGACGCCATCGGTTGCGAAGAGGACATTCCCGAGACGGCACCGACCATTCCCGGAAACGCCATCCAGAAGGCAGAGTATGTGCTCGAGCACTACGGGACCCACTGCTTCGCGGATGATACCGGACTCGAAGTCACCGCTTTGGATGGCGCGCCCGGCGTGCACACGGCCCGGTATGCCGGAGAAGCCAAAGACGCCAATGCCAACATGGCCAAGTTGCTCGGTGCATTGGAGGGCGCAGATGACCGCTCTGCCCGCTTCCGCACGGTCATCGCGTTGACCACCCCAGAGGGCACCCGCACCTTTGAAGGCATTTGCGAGGGCCACATCGCCACAGAGCGCAGTGGTGCCGAAGGGTTCGGCTACGATCCCATTTTCGTGCCAGCGGGCGGGGACGCCACGTTCGCCGAAATGGACGCCGACGCCAAGAATGCCATCAGCCACCGCGGCCGAGCCGTGCGGGCCATGGTGGCAGAACTCAAGGCCCAAGGTTGAGAATTGGCGAGGCATGGCGGGTGAATTCCACCCCACCCGCAGTAGGTTTGCTTTCTCATCCCCGAATTCCCTGAAGGAAGGACCATGAACTACCTCGATTTCGAAGAGCCCATTCGCTTGCTGCACGAGCAACTGGAAAAGGCCCAGGACCTGGACGGTCAGGGGCAAGTGGACATGCAAAGCACGGTGGAAGACCTCGAGAAGAAGATCACCGAAGTCCGCACCGAGATCTACGCCAACCTGACGCCCTGGCAACGGGTGCAAGTGTCCCGCCATCCCGATCGCCCCTACACGCTGGACCACATCGCCGCACTGACCGATGGCCGCTTCATGGAGCTCCACGGCGACCGGAATTGCAAGGACGACAAGGCCATGGTCGGAGGACTGGGCATGATCGACGATCTCCCTGTGATGTTCGTTGGCCAGCAGAAAGGCGCCAACACCAAGCTTCGCCAGTACCGCAACTTCGGCATGGCCAACCCGGAAGGGTACCGCAAGGCGTTGCGCCTCATGAAGCTGGCGGAGAAGTTCAACCGTCCAGTCGTCTGCCTGATCGACACGCCAGGTGCTTACCCCGGACTCGAGGCCGAAGAGCGGGGCCAAGGCGAAGCCATTGCCCGGAACTTGATCGAGATGATGCAGCTCCGCGTGCCGGTCATCTGTGTGGTCATCGGCGAGGGGGCCTCGGGTGGTGCATTGGGCATCGGCATCGGCGACCGCGTTCTGATGATGGAGCACACCTGGTATTCTGTCATCTCGCCGGAATCCTGCTCCAGCATCCTCTGGCGCTCCTGGGACCACAAGGTGGAAGCTGCAGAAGCACTCAAATTGACGGCCGACGACATGCTCGGTCACAAACTCATCGACGGCATCATTCCCGAGCCGCTGGGCGGCGCCCACAACGACCGGGAAGCCGCGTTCAGCGCGGTCAAGACGGAAATTGTCAAGCACCTCAAAAAGCTCCGGGTCCAGAATGCGGACAAGCGCATTGATGCCCGAATTCGAAAGTTCTCTTCCATGGGGGTCGTGTCCGCCTGATTGGCGCGCTCGGACTCCTTACTTTTGCCCGCGAATACGATTCATGAACATGCAGTACATCGTCCGCCAACCTCTGGCGCTCCTGCTCCCCGCCTTCATCCTCCTTCTCGCCCTGCCCGGTTGTGGCGGCCTCGGAAAGATGGAAAAGGCCATCGAGGAGCTCAACCTCAAAATGAACCCCGAGCCGCTCATCCTGCGCGGCAGCGAGGTCGAATTGAACCTCAGCGGAACCTTCCCCGAGAAGTATTTCGCCAAGAAGGCCATCATCGAAGCCACCCCGGTCCTCGTCTGGGAGGGGGGTGAAGCTGCTTTCGAGACCCAAGGATTCCAAGGTGAAGATGCCGCCGGCAACTACACCATGGTGCCGTTCAAGTCCGCCAAGTCCTTTGACTACACGGCCAAGGTGGCTTACCAGGAAGGCATGGAGGACGGCGCCCGTCTCGAGCTGCGCATCAGCGGCACGATGGGCAGCAAGTCCATGGATTTCGCCCCTGTCGTCCTCGGCGACGGTGTGATCACCACGCAGAACTGGGTCATGTCCGACGACCGCTTCGTCATCGGAGCCGACGCCTTCCAGCGCGTGGTGTCCTACACGGAAGAGGCCGAGATCCACTACGCATACAACCGCTCCAACGTGCGTTCCGCTGAGCTCCGCGACGACGACATTGTCGCCATGAAGGAGTTCTTCGCCTTTGCCGCTGACCACGACAGCGTCATGCTCAAGGGCACGCAGGTGAGCGCCTACGCATCTCCAGAAGGGGAGATCACCCTCAACGAGGACCTCGCCATGGAGCGCGCCGAGAGCGCCAATGCTGCTGTGGCCAAGCTGCTCAAGCGGGCCAAGATTGACGTCGAGGACGGCTTCTTCGGCAACAACCCGAAAGGAGAAGACTGGGCCGGCTTCCAGGAGCTGATGCGCGCCTCCGACATCGAGGACAAGGACCTCATCCTGCGCGTGCTGTCCATGTACAGCGACAAGAACCGCCGCGAGGAGGAGATCAAGAACATCGCCAAGACCTACAAGGAGATCGAGAAGGAGATCCTCCCCGCCCTGCGCCGCTCCATGATCACGGTCAACTACGACATCGAAGGGTACACCGACGAGGAGCTCATGGCCATCGCCATGGAGGCCCCCGCCGACCTGACCGTGGAGGAAGTGCTGTATGCCGCCACCCTGTTTGACAGCAACGACGACAAGCTCAAGGTGTACCAAGCTGCCAGCAGCACCCACACCGACGATTGGCGCGGTCCAAACAACGAGGGCGTGGTCCTGATGGCCATGGGCAAGCTCAACCAAGCAGCCGACCGCTTCATGGCGGCTGACGAGCGCGGAGACAGCCCGGTCATCAACAACAACCTCGGCGCCGTGGCCCGCATGAAGGGCAACCTCACGGACGCCAAGCGCTACCTCACCGGTGCTTCCGGCGCAGGTGACGCGGTCAAGTACAACAAGGCCATCCTCGCCATCCAAGAGGGCAACTACAGCCAAGCCGTCTCCAACTTCAGCGGAGAAAACACGGTCAACGCTGCATTGGCCAAGCTCCTCAACGGAGACGCCAATGGCGCCAAGACCATCCTGAACAACAGCGAAGACGACAGCGCCGTGGCCCACTATGTGATGGCCGTCGCCAACGCCCGTCTCGGCAACGCTGCCGCGGCCAAGGAGCACCGCGACATGGCCGTCCAAAAAGACGCCAGCCTGTCCGCCAAGGCCAGCGCCGACCTCGAGTTCCGCGATCTCGACTGATCGGTCCACGACTGCATTCAAAAAGCCCCGGCCGCTGTTGCGGACCGGGGCTTTTTCATGGCCGTAGACGGCTCAAACAAGGCGGAAATCTGGAGGCACTGCTCAGCCTGCTTGTGGCGCGCCCATCGACCGGAAGGCCTGCCAGCACACCATGCCCGCCGCCACGGAGACGTTGAGGCTGTGCTTGACCCCGAACTGCGGAATCTCCAGCACGCCATCCACGGCGTTCAGGACGGCCTCGGAGCACCCGCGGACTTCATTGCCCAGCACCACCGCCCAGCGCCCATCGGGGGACGGAGACCAGGCCTCCAACGCGGTGGAGTCCGAAGCTTGCTCCAAGGCCCAGACGCGCACGCCTTGCGCTTGCAAATTCCGGATTGCGGTGACCGCATCCTCATGGCCGTCCCAAGCCACATGATCCGTGGCGCCCAAGGCCGTCTTGAGGATGTCGCGGTGCGGCGGGCGGGCCGTGTACCCGCACAGGTCGATGCCTTCCAACCGGAATGCGTCCGAGGTGCGGAAGACGGAACCCACGTTGAGCCCACTGCGCAGGTTGTCCAGCACAAAACGAAGGGGCAGCTTCCCGGCGGCCGCAAAGGCCTCCGGGGTCAGCCGCCCCAACGCGTCCATGGAAGTGGCGCGGTGCCCCTCTCCCATCAGTACAAGCGAATGGTGTATGGCATGCGTGCTTGGATGCGGTCCTGGGCAGGCGCATTCAACAAGGCCTCCACCTCGAGCAGGGGGGCCAGCACATCATCGTCCAGGCCGGCGGCCTGCGCCATCGCCATGGCCGCGCTCACCCCGGCAAAATCCTGGATGAACTGCTCGAATGGATCCACCGCCTCGGGCAACTCCACCAGATCCGGAGCATCCAACCCCGCCAAGTCGGCAGCGATGGCCACGGCGTCCTGCAGGTTGCCCATTCCGTCGACCAGTCCGATGTCCATGGCGTCCTGCCCGGTCCAGACCCGGCCGCGGGCCACTTCATTGACACCTTCAATGGTCATGCCGCGGCCTTCGGCCACACGGGCAATGAAGCTGTCGTAGACCTCCGTGACACCCTCATTGATGGCCGCCAGCGCTTCTCCTTGAACCGGAGTATGCCCATTGAGTGCGTCTGCGTGTTCATGGAGCTTCACGCCATCGAAGTCCAGGCCGATGTGCTCCCGGGCCAGCTTTCCGAACGAAGGCAACACACCGAACACGCCAATGCTGCCCGTGATGGTGTTGGGCTGGGCGAGGATGTGGTCAGCAGCACAGCTGATGTAGTATCCGCCACTCGCCGCCAAGTCGCTCATGGACGCGACCACCGGCTTGCCTGCTTCCTTGAGCAGCACCGTCTCGCGCCAAATGACATCGCTGGCGAGGGCGCTGCCTCCGGGCGAATTCACCCGAAGCACCACGGCGCCCACCTCGGGATCCAGGCGGGCTTCACGCAAGGCCCCGGCGATCCGTTCCGAACCGATGGTGGCATCGTCGCCTTGGCCGCTTTCGATGGCCCCCACGGCGAAGACCACGGCCACAGCGTTGGCCTCGGTGTCGTCTCCGTACTCGTCGGTCTCATCTTCCTCGCCGTTGCCGCCTTCCATCTCGTCCTGAAGGGTCGTGATGAAATCCTCGAAGAAGTCGGGGTTGTGGTACTGTTGGAAGCCCACGAACTGGGCGTGGCTCTTCTCGTCTTCGTCTTCAGCAGCGCCTTTCTCGAGCAACACGGCATGCAGCTCGTCTTCATAGAGGAGTCCATCCACATAACCGCGCTCCAGGAAGTCGCCGGTCGTGCGCATGGCCAACGCGTTGATGTCGGCGTCCAGCTCGGTGACGGACTTGCTCCGAGCGGCAGCGATGTCACCGCCCATGCGGCCCCAGAAGTCCTCGAGGAGGGCCATGTTCTGCTCCCGGTTGGCTTCGGAGAGGTTCTCCCGGAAATAGGGCTCCACGGCACTCTTGTACTTGTTGTCCGGTCCACGGACGATGGTCATCTCGACCCCCACATCTGCGAGCATGCGCTTGAAGAACATGGTCTCCATGCCCATTCCGCGCATGTCGATGCCGCCCTCCGGATGCAAGTAGACCTCATCGGCCACCGTGCTCAACCAATAGGCGCTCTGGGTGTAGACCTCGCTCCACGCGACAATCCACTTGCCGGACTCCTTGAAGCGAACCAAGGCATCGCGGACTTCACCGAGCATGGAGGGATAACCGGACACGGCATCCGCCTGGATGAGGATGCCTTCGATGCGGTCGTCCTGCGCCGCGCGCTCCATGTCCGAGAGAAAGTGATTCAGGCCCGTCTTGGTCTCCGTATCAACCCCTCCGAGCCCAAAGGAGAAGGCGGGCACTTCCATGCCGCGCTCCACGAAGGGCGCGTCAAACGTGAGGTGGAGGACAGAGCCCTCTTCGATGTCCACACCGAAGTCGAATTCAGCTTCCATGTCGTCTCCTGACTCCGCGAATGCCGATGCCAGTCCGCCCACCAGGGCGCCGACGAAGATGAAAATGAGGATCGTGCCGGCTGCGATGAGCGCGACGGTGGAGCCGAGCAGGCTCGCGAGGAATTGCTTTCCGAAGTTCATGGTGGTGTTGTGGGTCGCGAAATGCGGGTCAAAGGTGAGAAAAGGGCTGTGGAATCAGCCGGTGTTCAGAAGGAGAAATGTGTGCGCTCCGTCAGGACGATGATGAGCAAGACAAATCCGAGGGCCACCACAAGCAGAATGACCATGGACAAGATGATCCAGCCAAGGATGCCGGGAATCCGCTTCAGGAAGGACGGCAACCACACATGGACGAACCGGCGCCACGCCCGCCCGAAGCGGCCTGCTACATCCGATTCCTGAAGTCCTTCCTTGGCCCGTTGCATCTGCTCTTCGACCGTCTTCCGGATGGCGGACACGGTCACGGCATCGCCTTTCATGGCCAGCCGATCACTGGCGGTCCGGGCTTTGGGCATGATGATGGCCAACACGATGTAGAACAACGGCCCGGTGCCGGTCAGGAAGAACAAGGCGACGAAAATGCAGCGGATGATCACGGGGTCCACCGAGAACCGGTGACCGATGCCGGAGGCCACACCTGCCAGAATGCGTTCGTCCGGATCCCGGAACAGGCGACGCTTTGATGGCTGGCTGGGGTCGGCCGCACCTGCGGTCTTTTGCCCGCCTTCTTCACCCTCCATAGCACCAAATTCCGCCGGGTCGCCGAGCTGGGCGCATGCGGATTCCACCTCGGGAAGGGTCAGGGCGCGGTCGCGTCCTTCCAGACAGGCCTGGAGGAGCTCGGCCAACCGGTGCTCCACCTCCATGAGGATGTCCTCCTCCCCTTCGGTGCCGTGCAAGACGCGACGTAGGGCATCGAGATACGTTTGAAGCCGATCGAATGCCGGGACCTCCAGATTGAACAGGAGGCTCCCCATGCTGATGGAACGCGTTTCGGTCATGTCAGGATTGGGATTCGGGGTGAAGGGAGTTGACGGAGGAGACAAACTGATTCCAGGCCGTCTCGAGTTCGGCGAGCAGGGACTGCCCCTGCTCAGTCATGTCGTAGTACTTGCGGGGCGGGCCGGAGGGACTCTCCGCCCAGCGGTAGGTGAGGGTGCCTGCATTCTTCATGCGGGTCAACAAGGGGTAAATCGTCCCCTCTACCACCAGGAGATCGACGGCCTTGAGCGCATCCACGATGTCGGAGGTGTAAGCCTCGCCATCGCTCAGAATGCGGAGGATGCAGAGCTCGAGAACGCCCTTGCGCATCTGTGCCGCCGATTTTGAAGTTTCCTGGGTCATGACGGCGCACACTTATGTCCATGGCCCTGTACTATGCAAAACAAAGTAC
>CALBSW010000131.1 GCA_937967465.1 uncultured Flavobacteriales bacterium | reverse complement strand
GTTAGGCCTGCCGCTAGCGTTCATCCTGAGCCAGGATCAAACTCTCCATTGTAAAAGTTTGAATGTTTGACTCTCAAAGTAGATTAACGTTGGTTGGGCTATCACATCATTTCAAAGAACTTCTATCTAAATGAGACCCTTTGGTCTCAAATGTCTACCCGAAAACGGGGCGACAAAGATACTTCAAGTTTGAATCCTCGCAAGCTCACTCTCGATTTTTTTTCTCTCTCCTCGTTGCTTGCAGAGGCGCCTTGCGTTCAAAGCGGGGGCAAATGTAGAGCCGATTTTTATACCCACAAGACTCTGCCCATTTTTTTTTCGACCCCTCGGGAAGAAAGTGGAATACGGCAGCAGCCCGCCCCAGGTTTCACCGGCGCTCCAGAAGGAACTGCAGGTCCCGAACCAAGCGGTTGACTTCATCCAGATCCGTCCCGTCATAGAAGCCGCGCAGGCGCCCCAGGGTGTCCACGAGCACGATGTTCTCGGTGTGCACGAAGTCCTGTAGCCCACCGTCCCCTTCATCCAAGGCGGCGAAATAGCTCTGGCGAGCCAGCCGATACACTTCTGGCTTGGGACCGGTCATCATCCACCAACGGTCGGATTCCACCCCATTCGCTTCCGCATACGCAGCCAGGACGGAGACCGAATCCGCCACCGGTGTCACACTGTGGCTGAGCAGCCGCACCCCCTCCTCAGCCATGAAGCTGTCCTGGACACGTTTCATGTTGGAGGTGAGCATGGGGCAAATGGTCGCGCACCGGGTGAAGAAGAAGTCGACGACCAGCACCTGGCCCGCCACGTCTTTTTCCGTGACCGTATCCCCCAGTTGGTTCACCAAGGTGAACGGCAGGATGCGGTGGTCTTCATGGCCCAGAACGGAAGGGTCCACCAACGCCGGGTTCAAATCCGATGGCTGGTAAATCGGCAAGCCCTCATCTGGCGTCAGCAGGACGGTGCCAATGCCGATGGCCACCGCAGCTACACCAACGTAGGCGATGAGGCCCCATGGCGTCTTTCTCGAAGTCGTCGTGCTCATGGGTACATCACACTTGAGTTGGCGTCCAGTTCAAAGACGGCCTCACCTCCGATCCATGTCTGCAACACACGGACATCGAGGAGTGCATCCTCAGGTGCGGTCAGCAGGTTCCCATCGAGGACGGTGAAGTCCGCACGGTATCCCGGCGCGATCTGCCCGAGGTCATTCTCCCGGAAGCAAGCCAATGCGGCAGAGCCTGTCATGCCGCGCAGGGCGTCTTCCCTGGACAGCGCCTCATCGGGTTGGAACCCGCCCTCGGGGTAGCCCTCGACATCCTTGCGCACCACAGCGGCGTAGAATGTGCGCAGGGGGGAAATGCCTTCGACTGGGAAGTCCGTTCCCAGCGGAATCCAACCCAACTGCGCTTTCAGCCTATTATATATGTATGCGCGCCGCACCCGGTTCCGGCCCAGCCGCTGGCCCGCCCAATACATGTCGCTCGTCGCGTGCGTGGGCTGTACGGAGGGAATGATGGTGAAGTCGGCGAAAGGCTGCACGTCGGCCTTGTGGACCACCTGGGCGTGCTCGATGCGCCACCGCAAGTCGTTGACACCCCCCAGCAACTCCCCATAGTGTTGCTGTACGCGCCGGACGGCGGCATCCCCGATGCAATGGGTCGCCACTTGGAATCCAGCGGCCTTGACCCGCTCCAGCTTCTCCCGGTATTCGGTCTCGTCCTGGAGAAAGAGGCCCTTCGAATCCGGGCGGTCTGCATATGGCTCGAGCAGGGCCGCGCCCCGGGACCCGAGCGCACCGTCCATGTAGAATTTGACGGCGCGGACATCCAATTTGCCCGCGGTGTCGATCCGGGGACCGAGGGGCAAGAAGTGATCGAGGGCGTCGGGTTGGTCGCTGACCATCACAGAGAAGCGCTGCCGCACTTCCCCCGACGCCTGCACCGCCTCCAACGCGGCGACCTCATCGGGGCCCAATCCGGCATCCGTGATGTGGGTCAACCCGACGGCCGACACGCGCCGTCCTGCCTCCACCATCAAGGCGGCCAATTGCGTGCTGTCGGGCTCCGGCACCCAAGCCTGCAAGCTGTCCGCCGCCTTGTCGAGCAAGACACCGGTCAGTTTCCCGGCGTCATTGCGGAGCAATTCCCCTCCGAAGATGACTGTCTCCGAGTCAAACCCGGCACGCTCCAACGCCACCTGATTGACCCAAACCGCATGGCCGTCCACCCGTTCGAGCAACACTGGACGGTCTGGAAACATCGCATCCAGCGCCTCAGCCCGGTCCGGGAATTCCGTGTCGGCCCAATCGTTTTGGTCCCATCCACGGCCCAGCACCCAGCCACTGGGATACCGTTCACCGTGTTCGCGGGTGCGGGTGAGGACCTCGGCCTCGGATGTCGTTCCGGTCAGATCGGCGTTGGCCAGCCCCTTGGCGAAGCCCACAAAGTGTGCGTGGGCGTCCATGAGGCCTGGCACCACCACGGCCCCCATCAGGTCGACTTCACGGGTGGCGGAATACTTGTTGAGGATGGCCCGCTCCGCCCCCACTTCCACGATGCGGCCATCGCGGACGGCCACAGCTTGGGCCTCGCTGCTGGCGGCATCCATCGTCAGGATGAGGCCATTGTGGAGCACGAGGTCCGCCGGCGTGCTGCGGAACCCGCAACCTTGGACCAACACGGCCCCGAACAGGACCAAACCGATGAGCCCAACCGGGCGCTGACATGGGAACATGCGGGCAAGTTCGCCCAACCGGCTCACTCGTCCTTGGCCTTCTGGATGCGAGGACGGCGGAAGCGGACCGTCTGGCCCTCGATCTCCTCGACCGGGGTGGCCGTCTCTGGCGCCGCAGCCTCCTCTCCGGTGGCTCCCGAAAGGTGATCCGCACGCTTGCCCTTGAACAGGTCGTAGATCGCCCAGGTGCAGGCCAGGGGGCCGTTCATCACCGTGTGCTTGGACGTGGGCTTCAAACCAATGCGGTGCTGGGCCTCGAGGTCCTTGGGAAACAGGATGGCCGCGCGCCAACCGGTCCACCGGTGCTTCAAGGCGCCGCCAATGCCTCCGTAGAGGTTCTCGAGGTCATCTGCATGGACCCGCTGGCCGTACGGCGGGTTGAGCACCACCAAACCAGGCTCCATGTCGCGGGGCGGTTTCAGGTCGAGGAAATCCGCCACTTCCACGCGGACCAAGTGTTCCAGGCCTGCCGTGCGCACGCTTTCCCGGGCATCGCCCACGGGGTGCTTGTTCCAATCCGAGGCGAGAATGGGGGCGCGTTCAATGCGCTCCTCCCGGGCGGCCTCTCCCACTTCGCGCCACAACTTGGCATTGAACTGGGGCATGCCGAACAGCGTCCATTCCCGGCGTCCGGCGTGGATGGGAACGCCTGCGGTCCACAGGCCCGCCTCAATGGAAAAGGTGCCCGAACCGCACATGGGGTCGAGCAACGTTTGACCGGGCTTCCAGCCAGCCAACGCCAGCAGGCCTGCCGTGAGGACCTCGTTGAGCGGCGCGCGGGCCCGCGGTGCGCGGTACCCCCTTTTGAAGAGGGCGTCCTTGCCCACCAAGTCCAGTGAAATGGTCACATCCTCCCCTGCGATGTGCAGGTGAATGAGCTGTTCCGGCGCGGTGCGGTTGATGTTGAGGTGTCCGCTGCCCCGCCCCTTCATGCCATCCCGGAAGTGGTCGCTCATCGCGTCCTTCAATCGGAACATGGCAAACTGATCGTGGGGGAAGTATTCGCTGTGCACCGTCACATCCAGCGCCATGGAACGACGGACATCCACCCATTGGCCCCAGCCGAGCTTCACCGCCTTGGCATGCAAGTCGTCCGGTCCTTTGGCCTTGAACCGGAACACGGGGCGCAGTACGCGGACGGCGAAACGCGACGATTGCAGAAAAGCGTAGAGCCCCGATTCACCGATGTGAAACGTGACACTCCGGCGTCCAGGTTGGATGTCGCTGGCGCCCAGCGCTTCCAATTCTCCAGCCACCAGCGGCTCCAGTCCCATCAAGGTCCGGCACACATATTCCACCGGGGCCTCCTTGGCTTGGCGTGATCCACTCATCCTCCTTTGTGTTTGACGGCGTAGCCCTCTCGGGTCAGCCAGTTGGCCACGCGGTCGCGGTGGTCGCCTTGCAACAGGACCACCCCGTCCTTCCAGCCCCCACCCACACCACAGTGCGCCTTGAGTTGGCGCGCCACTTCAGCGCCGAGGTCGCCGTGCAGTTCCGAGTCGAAGCCCTCCACGAGGGTGACCTCCTTGCCTTTGCGCGCCTTCTTGTCTCGCGAGATGTACAGGGTGCCGGGCGCATCAGGAGCCGGCTGCTGAGGGCTGTCCTCTGGCAATTCAGCCCGCTCTCCTCCCATGGCCTGGTGCAATCCGGCCAGGGCATCGAGCCCCCCAAGTTTGCGCATGCCGTCACCGCGTTTGCCCATGGGGCGAAGATAGCCCGGCCCCTTGCGCAGAATTCCGTAATTTGTAAAACGCTTAACCGGCTTGTCATGTTGATCACGCTTCGCTTGGCCCTTGTGGCCTCTGTCTTGTCCTGTCTGTCCGGCTCCGTCCGGGCCCAGTGCAACGACTACGACTTGATGTTGCTGTGCGACAGCGCAGACATGGTGGACATCGCCGTGACGTCCATCGGACTCGATTGCGCCTTCTCCCCAAGCCCGTCCGATTGCTTCTATGCCGCCGCCGTGCTCGAGTTGCCGACCATGTCCACCGGTTGCATCTCCTGCTTTGCGGACCAGGCCGACTGCGCGCTCTCGAATTGCGCCACCATTTGCGCCTTCGGGTCCGCCTCAGCTTGTGATGAGTGTGTCTCCAGCAACTGCCAAGCCAACTTCGAATCGTGCGCAGGCATTGTGGACGCCGACAACGACACCCACAACAACATCTGCGACTGCGACGACAACAATCCGCTCCAATACTCCGGAGCGCCGGGCACGAACGAAGGCATTGACAACAACTGCAACGGTCTGATGGAGGCCAGCGAAGTCCTCATCGAGACCGTGGCATGTGAAGGCGACTTCTCCGGCGACCTCGTGGTCGGCGCCGCGGACCTGGTCATCTTCCTCGGCCAGTTCGGATGCATGCTCGATTGTGGCGACGAAGACATGAATGGAGATGGCATCGTGGGGGTCTCGGACCTCGTCCTCTTCCTCGGCTTCGTCGGGACCTTCTGCTGAAGTCCGACCTTCGGGGCATGGACCTGACGGAATTCGCCCGCACCCATTCTTCCCCTGAGCCTCCCCTGCTGGCCGACTTGCGCAAGGCTTCGTGGCAGCGCACCCGGCACGGCCGACTCATGAGCGACGTCCAGACCGGCCGCGTGCTGGCCATGTTGTCCACCATGATCCGGCCGACCACCATCCTCGAGCTCGGCACCTTCACCGGATACGGCACGCTGTGCCTGCTCGAAGGGCTGCAACCGGACGGCACCCTGCACACCGTGGAGCGCAACGACGAGTTGTTTGCACTGCAGGACGAATTCTGGGACCGGGCCAACGCCACAGCGCGCATCCAACGGCACCATGCCGACGCCCTCGACGTGTTGGCTGACTGGGATGTGGCGCTTCAGGGGCGCGTTGACCTGGCCTATGTCGACGCGGACAAACAAGGCGTCCTCAACCAACTCGACGGCCTGCACCCCCTCCTGGCCGAGGGAGGCTGCATGGTCTTCGACAACACGTGGTGGAGCGGCACCCTTGAAGGGCCGAATGCCGCCAAGGGACCGAAAGCCGATGCGCTGCGGGCACTGAATGCCCGGCTTCGCGAGGACCCACAATGGAGCACCGTCGCACTGCCCGTCGGGGACGGGCTGACCGTGGTGCGGAAGGCGTGACCTTCCGGAAAGCGGGGAATGCCGCGAATCAGGCGAGGACGGCAGCCACCTTGTCGGCAGCTTCCTGGAGCAGGATGGCGCTGTGCACCTCGAGTCCGCTCTCGTCGATCAGCTTCTTGGCCTCCTCTGCATTGGTGCCCTGGAGGCGAACGATGATCGGCACGTCGATGGAGCCCATGTTCTTGTAGGCATCCACCACACCCTGCGCCACGCGGTCGCAACGGACGATGCCGCCGAAGATGTTGACCAGGATGGCCTTCACCGCCGGGTCGCGGAGGATGATGCGGAAGGCCTTCTCGACCCGCTCGGCATCGGCCGTGCCGCCGACGTCGAGGAAGTTGGCCGGCTCACCCCCGCTGAGCTTGATGATGTCCATGGTGGCCATGGCCAGGCCGGCGCCGTTGACCATGCAGCCGACGTTGCCGTCGAGCTTCACGTAGTTGAGACCAGCTTCTCCAGCTTCCACCTCCGTGGGATCCTCCTCGGTGGTGTCGCGCATGGCGGCGTAATCCGGGTGGCGGTAGAGGCTGTTGCCGTCGAGGGTCACCTTGGAGTCCACCGCGATGACGCGGTCGTCGGAGGTCTTGAGGACGGGGTTGATCTCAAACATCGAGGCGTCGCTGCCCACGTAGGCGGCATAGAGGGCCTTGACGAATTTGACCATCTCCTTGAACGCCTTGCCGGACAGGCCGAAGTTGAAGGCGATGCGGCGGGCCTGGAAATCGCGCAGGCCGAGGGCCGGGTCGATGGCTTCCTTGAAAATCTGATCCGGCGTCTCCTCCGCAACCGCCTCGATGTCCATGCCGCCCTGGGGGCTGTACATGATGATGTTGCGGCCCTGGGCGCGGTCGAGCAGCACGCTCATGTAGAACTCGCGTGGCTCGCTGTCGCCGGGCTCGTAGACGTCTTGTGCGATGAGCACGCGGTTGACCTGCTTGCCTTTGGCGTTGGTCTGGGCGGTCACGAGGTGACCTCCGAGAATGCCTGCAGCCGTGTCCTTGACGTGCTCGAGGCCCTTGGCCAGCACCACGCCATGGCTGCCCGTCTCGGTGACGGTGCCCTTGCCGCGGCCACCTGCGTGGATCTGCGCCTTGACCACGAACCAGCCGGTTCCGGTCTCCTCCTGGAGCTGGACGGCCACCTCGTGGGCCTCTTCAGGAGTGGAAGCGACGCGGCCTTCTTGAATGGCGACGCCGTATTGCTTGAGGATGGACTTGCCTTGGAATTCGTGGAGGTTCATGGCGGTGTCAAATGGGATTCAGCCGATTTGCGGCGCCGCGAAGTTAGCCTTCGGACGTAGCTTTCGCACATGCTCGTTGCCTCCAAAATCCACAAGCGCCACGGTGACCTCGAAGTCTTGCGTGGTGTGGACGTGACGCTCGCCGCGGGCGAGGTCGTGTCCATCGTCGGACCTTCTGGTGCGGGCAAGACCACGTTGCTCAACGTGCTCTCCACGCTGGACCGCCCGGACAGTGGCTCGGTGGTGGTCAGCGGCGTGGACCTCGCGGGCCTCCAGGACAAGGCGTTGGCCGAATTCCGGAACGCCCACATCGGCTTCGTCTTCCAGTTCCACCAGCTGCTGCCCGAGTTCAATGCGCTGGAAAACGCCATGCTGCCCGCCCTCGTCGGTGGCCGAAGCGAGGCCGAAGCGGAAGCGGCTGCCATGGCCCGACTGGAGGAACTCGGCCTCGCCGCGCGGGCCAAGCACCTGCCGAGCCAACTGAGCGGAGGAGAGCAGCAACGCGTGGCCGTGGCGCGGGCGCTGGTCAACGATCCGCCCCTCCTGTTTGCGGACGAGCCGTCGGGCAACCTCGACAGCGCCAACGCCGACGCCCTGCACGACCTCTTCTTCGATTTGCGGGACCGCCACGGCCTGACCATTGCCCTGGTCACCCACAACGAAGGGCTGGCCGAACGGGCCGACCGCCAGATCCGCCTGCGCGACGGGCGCGTCGAGGCCTGACCCTCCCCTCTTCCAATTCGCCCCTCTCGGATTTCTCCGATAAAATGTTATGCACGCAGAATGTATGCATGCATAACGTATATTGAGGTCGTGAAACCCGAGGACACCATCGATTTCCACGTGCGCTTCGCTTGGGCGGGCATTGCCCGGCAGTACGGCCAACTGGCCGCTGCCCGCGGCACCACCATGGCGATGGGACAGGCCCTGCTCAACATCGAGCGCGGCGGCACCCCCTCCACACAGCTCGGACCGCGCATGGGCATGGAGAAGACCTCGTTGTCCCGCCTCCTCAACAACCTCGAGGCGCAGGGCATGATCGAACGGCGGGCCGACGACACCGACCGCCGCATCGTTCGGATTCACCTCACCGCCGCCGGCAAGAAAGAGCGCGACCGCGCCCGGACCGCCGTGCGCCGCTTCAATGCCTGGATTGCCGAGCAGCTCGGCGGTGACCGCACCGCCCGTTTGCTCGACGACCTGCAGCAACTCAACGACCTCATCGTCCAGTACCCCAGCCGGGACGCCCTCCCGGAAGACACGGACGCGAACCCCGATTCCAACGCCGCCTGACCATGGCTTCCCCTACCCTTCCCCATTCCCTCAACCGCGTCGCCGTCCTCGGCTCCGGCGTGATGGGCAGCGCGA
>CALBSW010000130.1 GCA_937967465.1 uncultured Flavobacteriales bacterium | reverse complement strand
CACCGTCTGGTTAGAGGCCATCGTGTCGATGCTCGGGTTCGTGGTGTCCTCGATGGTGAACGTGGCCGTCGTGGAGCTTGCGTTGCCGCAGTCGTCCGTGGCGGTGAAGGTCACCGTGGCAGCACCCGTGGCACCGCAGAGGTCGCTGAGTCCATCAAAATCGTTGGACCAGGTCAACTCGGCCGTGCAGTTGTCGCTGGCCTCGGCACCACCGTTGTCGGCGAGCCATGCGTTGAGGGCAGCCGTGTTGCCGGCACCGTCGCACTCGACCGTCTGGTTGGCCGCAGCCACATCGATGGTCGGGTTGGTCTCGTCGCTCACCGTGATGATCTGATCGCAGCTGGTGCTGGAGGACAGACCGCAGTGGTCGGTGGCCGTGATGGTCCACGTACGGGTGATGGTGTAGCTGCCTTCGCAACCGTCGACTTGGACGTCGCTGTGCGTCAGGTCGGTGTCCAGTGCATCGTCACAGTTGTCCGTGGCGGTGAACGTGGCCATGCCCAAAGCAGTGGTGCTGACGTCCGCAGCGCAGTTCTCGTCTGCGATCAGGTCGGCATCGGCCGGGCAGGAAATCGTGACGGCCGGAGCCTCGGTGTCGATCAGGTTCACCACCTGGTCGTAGGTGGCAGACTCATTGTCGCAATCGTCCACAGCCTTGTATGTGTGGATGAAGGAACCAGCACAGCTGCTGCTCACCTCGCTCACAGACACGAGCACCACCTCAGCATCTCCGCAGAGGTCGGTGGCAGAAGCACCGTAGACAGCCGTGGCGTCATACAACGCGCAATCCACTTCCACCATGGCGTCAGCGGTGAGCGTCGGAGCTCCCGTGTCCTCAATGGTGAAGGTCAGTTCAATCGTGCTTTGGTTGCCGCAGTCATCCGAAGCCGTAAAGATGACGTCGACCGTTCCGGTTTCACCGCAGCCATCGCTGAGGTCACCGTCTTCGTAGTCGTGGCTCCAAGACACTGTTCCACAATCGTCCATGGCCGTCGCACCACCTTGGGTAGCGAGGAAGTTGGCCAACTCGGCAGCGTTGCCTTCGCCGTCGCACTCGGCGGTGTAGTCTTCACCACCGGAAATGGTCGGGGCTACCAGGTCCACCACCGTAATGGTCTGGGTGTGGGCGATCATGTTGCCGGAGCAGTCCTCAGCGGTCCAGGTGCGGTCCACCTTGTAGCTGCCCGTGCAAGCCACATCGTATTGGGCACTCTGGCCCTGGTAGGTCACCACCGGCTCACCGTCGTCCGCTTCACAGTTGTCGCTGGCCGTCACGGTGGCCACGGCAGGCTCGCCGTCGGCGCATGCCACGGTCACATCGGCCGGGGCATTGTCAAACGTGGGGTCCGTGGTGTCGTCGCGGGAGATGACCTGCTCCACGGTCAAGGCGTCGCCACAAGCGGCATCGATGGCCGTGTAGATGAGCGTCACGCTCGGCCCGTCCTCAGCACAGGGATCGACAGAACCGGAGTTGCAGTCAATGTCGAGGAGAACGTCACCCTGGGCACCTTGAATGGCCTGCCCGTTGATCTGGCCCGCATAGCTGAACCAACCACCGGCACCTTCGTTGCAGTTGCGGTCATTGGCCATTTCACCCACCTGGAAACCGAAGTATTCGCTGGAGGGGGCGTGGTTGAGGGTCAGGAGAGTACCGTCGAGGTCGCCCTCACCGGTCAAGTAGCTCAATCCGGGATTGAGGATGTAGATCGTCCAGCTGTCCGTGATGTCGGACGTGACGGCGCAATTCTGCGCATGCTTGTAACCACCGTCCCAATCGGCGCCACTGACGCCTTGGTCGTACACGATGTTGATGTTGAGGATGGCATCCTCGTTGTCCGTCTGGTGCACTTGACCCGTGATGCGGGCCACACCATTTTCGAACTGCGTGAGGGTAATGCCCTCCGCCGTCGGAATGAAGTAACGGTCATCGTTGGGGTCACCGTCCACGTCAAAGAGGACAATGGCGCCGTCTTCACCCGTTCCTTCAGCGGTGGTACCGTTGCAGCTGGTGAAGGCGCTTCGCTCTTCCCCGAGAATGCATGCTGTGGTGCCGCGGTTGGCCGTGACAGACATGTCACATTCCGTGGGCAAGTCACTCACGCATTGGACAGTTGAATTGCTCAGATCGGCATTGAATTCAATGGGATCTTCACATTGGGCACTTGCCCCCCAACAGAGGACGAGTGTGGCAAGAAAGGTCAAAGGGACCCGGAGTAGATGTGTACGAATGATAATCTTGATTGGCTGTCGACGATAAAACGAGACGACTCCTACACGGGTTACGTACTATCTTACAAACCCTCCGACCCGTGTTCGACCAATTGTCAATTTGCTTCGACCAACCCTAAATACCACCCCTTGAGCATCCGCATAATTCGTAAACGTCGACGCTATAACGCCATTCACCCAATTGTTGCGTGACACAGCGATGTCGCCTCCGTCCCACGCTGTGGGCGCTACCTTTACACCATGGGCAAGAACTCAGGCAAGCGCTCCGAACACGTCGATTCCTTGCTGAAGGATTGGGACCGCATGTGCACTGCGCGGGCCATGGCGGACCTCTATGAGACACACGCCAAACTGACCTCGAAGTATGTCCATGCCTGCGCCAATGGACACGAGGCCATTCAGATCGCCGCCGGAACCCGCCTTGGGCCCCAGGACTATCTCTACGCCTACTACCGGGATGACGCCATCCTACTCTCCCTGGGCATGACCCCGGAGGAGCTCATGCTCCAGTTGTTCGCCAAGAAGACCGACCCCTTCAGCGGAGGACGTACCTATTATGGACACCCTGCGCTCAAGCGGGACGGCTTCCCTCGAATTCCCCACAACAGTTCCGCCACGGGCATGCAAGCCATTCCGGCAGCCGGCGCTGCCATGGGACTCCAATACCGCGAGAACCACGGGCTGGGCCAAGAAGTGGAGGGCGACCACCCCCCGGTGGTGCTCTGCTCGATCGGCGATGCAGCCATGACCGAAGGCGAGGTGTCCGAGGCCCTGCACATGGCCACGTTGCGCCAACTGCCCATCCTGTTCTTGGTGCAGGACAACGAGTGGGACATTTCAGCCCACAGCTCTGAAATCCGATTCGGTGATGCCACCGACTTCGCCAAAGGCTACCCGGGTCTCGAAACCCGCTCTGTGGCTGGGCATGACCTGGCCGAAGCGCACGACGCGATGGACTGGGCCTTTCATACCGTCCGGACCGAACGTCGACCGGTGCTGGTCCACGCCAAGGTCCCATTGCTGGGGCACCACACCAGCGGCGTGCGACGCGAATGGTACCGAGACGACCTCGACGAGGCCAAACAACGGGACCCCCTCTCCCACTTGCGCGCGACGTTGCTCCAAGCCGGGGTCAAGAAATCCGCCTTGAACGCCATTCAGGACGAATGCAGGGATCAGGTTGAAGCCGCTTTCCAACAGGCCCAAGCCGCACCTGAACCCGACCCCGCCGACCTCCTTCCCACGGCGTTGGCACCGACTCCGGTGACCACTGAAACTGGACGAAGGGAAGGAGACGACGCGGAGCCACAAATCATGGTGGACCAAGCCTTGCACGCCATGTCCGAGGTGCTCGCGGCGGATGACCTCGCACTGTTGTACGGTCAAGACGTGGGCGGCCGACTCGGCGGCGTGTTCCGTGAGGCGGCGACCCTCGCCCAAAAGTTCGGCGACCACCGGGTCTTCAATACGCCCATCCAAGAGGCCTTCATCGTCGGCAGCACAGTGGGCATGAGCGCTGTGGGGCTGAAGCCCATCGTCGAAATTCAATTCGCAGACTACCTCTGGCCCGGTCTGAACCAACTGTTCACCGAGCTGTCTCGCAGCCATTACCTCACCCAAGGCCAATGGCCCGTTCACAGCGTGATCCGGGTGCCCATCGGGGCGTATGGCTCTGGTGGTCCGTACCACAGCTCCAGCATTGAGAGCGTGTTGACCGCCATTCGCGGCATCAAGGTCGCCTACCCCAGTTGCGGAGCTGACCTCAAAGGCCTGCTCAAATCCGCCGTGGACGACCCCAATCCGGTGGTCGTTCTGGAGCACAAAGGCTTGTACTGGTCGAAGGTCCCCGGCACGGACGCCGCCAAGACGATCGAACCAGCAGAAGACTACCGTTTGCCCTTTGGCCAAGCTCGCATTGTCCAACCTTTGGGGGAGAACATTGGCCCGGAGTCCACGCTGGCCATCATCACCTACGGTCGCGGAGTCCACTGGGCGCTCGAAGCCTCCCAGGCATGGCCGGGGCGCGTGGAGATCCTGGACCTGCGAAGCTTGTCCCCGGTGGATGAGTCCGCCATCCTCGACAGCGCGGCCCGCTGCCACCGCTGTCTCGTCCTGACGGAAGAGCCCCCATTGGGCAGTTTCGCACAGGCGCTGGCTGGACTGATTTCCGATCGGGCTTTCGAACACCTCGACGCCCCCGTGCGCACGCTGGGCTCGATGGAGGTTCCCGCCATTCCGCTCAACGAGACCTTGGAAGCAGCCGTATTGCCCAACGCTGAGAAGGTGGCTGCGGCGTGCCAGGAACTCCTCGATTACTGAGCCCATCCCGCTCCACGGGACCTCAGGACCCGAAGCGGGCACGGAGGCAAGTTTCCGATGAACCTTCAAGGGACCTCGGATGTCTTTTCTCAAGATGGCGCAATCCTCCTCGGACCCGACTGCTTCTTCAGCCCCGCTGAAAACCCACCCTTGCCAAGTGCAACAGGTGCGGCGCCTGACGTCCGAAAGCGTCCTGGTCACGTTGGATCCGGGGGATGCCCTTCCCGCTTTCCGGCACCAACCTGGGCAGCAGGTGACCTTCTGCTTGACCCTGCCGGAGCGCACCTGCTACCGCAGCTACAACTTGGTGAATTCGCCGGAAGGCCTGCCCCAAGTCGCAGTCAAGCAAGTCGCCCGTGGCGGAGCCTCGCAGTTCTTCACGCGCGAACTCAAGCCGGGCGATGTGCTCCAGGTGGCGCCACCCGAAGGCGACCTCTACCCTGCCCGTCTGGACGACGCCCCGCACCACCTCCTGCTGTTTGCTGCGGGCAGTGGGATTACCCCGCTGTATTCTGTGGCCCGACACGCCCTGCGTGCCCGCCCTGATCACCGGGTGACCCTCTTTTACGCCAACCGCTCCACGCGCCACATCATGTTCCGCCGAGAACTCGACCAACTTGCGGTTTCGCCCCGCTTGGAGGTCTTCCACATCCTCGGCGATGGAGGCACAGGCGATGCCAACAGTTCAGGCCGCCTCGACGCCGACCGCGTGGCCGGGCTGCTCGCCCAATTCGGCCAACCCGACGTGGAAGAGTGCGCCTTTGTAAGTGGCCCCGAAGGATTCAAGGAAGCGGTCTTTGCCGGACTGCGAGACGCCGCTCCTACGCTGGAAGTCCGCGACTTCTGCTTCGGCCGGCAGCCCCACCGCCACCCGGAGGATCCCACGGACCACCGCAACGGCGTCAACATCCACATCGTCAAAGACGGGACCACACGCCACATCCAAGGCGCACCGCGACACCTGACCCTGCTCGAAGCCGCGGACCGCGCGGGAGTGGAAGTGCCGGCGGAGTGTCGTGGTGGCATTTGCCACCGTTGCAAAGCCAAGCTGCTCGACGGGCGGACGGTCTCCGGGCCGCGCGAATTGCAGCGCACCCCGCCTGAGGGCTACATCCTGTGCTGCCAGGAGCGCCCAGCAAGCGACGAGATCACCTTGGATCTCGGCTGATCAGAACCGGTTGTCGATGACGGTGGTGCCGGGGTACTTGGCCGCGTCAAACGTAAACGCCCCTTCGGGCACCAGCCCATTGCCTTCAAAGGACGCAATCCGGTAGACCACATCGGTGCCCTCGCGCCCCTTGACAATCAGCTGAACCACCTCCAATTCCTCCGCATCGATGAAACACTGAATGGTGTGGAAACCCTTGTCCTCTGCGCCTTCCGGATGCAGGTCAATGCGGGTGAACGTCTCCCCGTCCAACGTGGCATCCCCCTTGAAGACCTTCTTGAATCCGTCCTCCCAGATGGTGAACATCTTGGCCGGATCGATGCCGTCTTCAGCGATGACCTCCGCGTCATCGATGTAGCATTCGCCCATCTCCGGCTCATAGGTCCACACCGTCATGCCATCGCTGATGATGGTGTATTCCCCCAGCTGCAAATGGTAGCGCTCGCCAGCGACCCAGACTTCGCCTGCCTGCTCCATTTCGAAGTCGCTCTGGCGGTCGATCATCGTGGACACGTACTCCGCGTGGACCGTGGAATAGCCCTTCATGGCCGCGCTGACCTCGGCCAGCAACGCATCGGCTGCCGGGTCAGACTGTGCCGCGCTGTTCCAGGACAACGCACTGATTGACAGGACAAAAACGAAAGAAAGGAACGCGGATGGCGTCGAAGTCAGACGGGTCATGTGGGGGCGAAATTACGCGGTGGGTTCTTCTTCAGAACCACTCCCACGCAACAACTGTTCCAAAGCTGCTTCATCTGGCACCAACACTTTGCGGGCCTTGGAGCCTTCGAAGGGGCCGATGATGCCCGCGGCCTCCAATTGGTCCACCAGCCTGCCCGCTCGGTTGTAGCCCAGCTTGAGCTTTCGCTGGAGCAACGAAGTCGAGCCTTGTTGGTGCAGGACCAGGATGCGTGCCGCCTCCTCGAACATGCTGTCCCGCTCCTCCTTGGCGATGTCCGCCATCTGTTCGCTGTGCTCGTCGGGGACCTCGGGCAGCATGAGGGCGTCCGGGTAACCCCGCTGGGAGCCGATGAAGTCGGTGATGGCCTCCACCTCCGGGGTGTCGACGAAGCCGCACTGCAGGCGAATCAGGTCGTTGCCGGTGGACAGCAGCATGTCACCGCGGCCGATGAGCTGGTCGGCGCCGCCAGCGTCGAGGATGGTCCGGCTGTCGACCTTGGACGTCACGCGGAAGGCCACGCGGCCCGGGAAGTTGGCCTTGATCGTACCGGTGATGATGTTGACCGACGGGCGCTGGGTGGCGATGATCAGGTGAATGCCAATGGCCCGCGCCAACTGCGCCAGGCGGGCGATGGGCATCTCCACTTCCTTGCCCGCGGTCATGATCAGGTCGGCGAACTCGTCGATGACCAGCACGATGTACGGCAGATACCGGTGACCGTTCTCCGGGTTCAACTTGCGCCGGACGAACTTGGCATTGTACTCCTTGAGGTTGCGGCACTGCGCGTTCTTGAGCAGCTCGTAGCGCTGGTCCATCTCGAGGCACAGCGACTTGATGGTGCGGACCACCTGGCTGTTGTCGGTGATGATGGCTTCCTCGGTGTCGGGCAGCTTGGCGAGGTAGTGGCGTTCGATGTGGTTGAAGAGGGTCAATTCCACCTTCTTCGGATCGACCAGGACGAACTTCAGCTGGCTCGGGTGCTTCTTGTACAGCAAGGAGACCAGCATCGCATTGAGGCCAACCGACTTGCCCTGACCGGTGGCACCGGCCATGAGCATGTGCGGCATCTTGGCCAGGTCGAAGACGTAGGTCTCGTTGGAAATCGTCTTGCCGATGGCAATGGGCAGGGCCGCATCGCTGTTCTGGAACTTGTCGCTGGCGATGAGCGAGCGCATGCTGACGATGTCCGGGTTGGAATTCGGCACCTCGATGCCGATGGTGCCGCGGCCCGGAATCGGCGCGATGATGCGGATGCCCAAGGCGGCCAGGCTGAGGGCGATGTCGTCCTCGAGGTTCTTGATCTTGGAAATGCGGACACCGGGTGCCGGCACCAGCTCGTAGAGGGTCACCGTCGGTCCGATGGACGCCTTGATGCTCGCGATCTTGATGCCGTAGTTCTCGAGGGTGTCCTCGATGCGCTTTTTGTTGGCTTCGAGCTCCTCGGGACTCACCTCCGTCTTGCCCGATCCGTGGGCAGCGAGGAGGTCGATGTTGGGCAATTCAAAGCGGCTGAGGTCCAGCGTCGGGTCGTATTCCCCAAAGGCCTGCACCTTGGCGTCGATCTCATCCTCCGTCAGGGTGGCCTCTTCCTCGGCCACTTCCACCTCCATGGTGGTCGTGCTCTCCTCGGATGCGGACACCGGGGCAGACTCCTTCGCCACGACCGGCTCTGGCACAGGTTCGGGATCTGGCACAGGGTCTGGCTCGGGGAGAACTTCAGATTCAGGCGTCACGGGCTCTGCCTCAGATTCTGGGGCAACATGCAGCGGCGCCTCCGCATCCGAATGGGGTTCGCCGTCCGGAGTCTCCTCCGAGGGGTCTTCTTCCCAGCCGGCCTCTTCCTCTTCGGCCAATTCCCGGGCCGTCTTGTTGCGGGGACGCTCAGCCACCGCGGGTTCCTCTTCTTCCCACGGCGCTTCTTCCCGGGCAAAGAAATCGCCGAGGAAAGTCGCGACGCCCGGCTGCAACACGGCCCAGATGGTGTACCCGACCGTCAAGGCCAACACGGATCCGAGCACGCCCAGGGTAAACCGGCTCCACTGCGTCAACCAAAGCCCCACGGCGCCCACGACATGGTCGTCGCCCCACCCCGTGACCAGTCCGGTCTCCATGTCAAAGCTGAGCGTGAGCAAGCCCGCAGTCCAAGGAAGCAGAATGGCGGCCGCCAACACGCTTCGGAAAGCGCGGCCCAAGGCGAGCGAACGCTGGGTGGCAAATTGTTGGGTACCGGCTGCCACCAGCCACACTCCGAACAAGGGTGCGGCGATGCCGAAGCCACCCCGCATGAAGGTGAAGGCCCAACGTGCCCCCAAGGCACCGAGCCAGTTGTGGTAGCTCCCTGCGCCCGGTGCGGTTTCCGTCAGCAAGAGACGAATGTCACCGCCGCCCACGACCAATGCGCTGACGCCTGCGAGGGCCATGAACCCTCCCAAGGCCATGGCCAGAATTCCAGAGATCTGCTTGAAACGCGGGTCTTGGAGCCACATCAGGCGGGCCTGCCAGCGGGCCTGTCGTTCTTCGCGTGCCTGCAACCGCTCTGCTCGGCGCGCTTCGCGTTGTCGTTGACGCTCCTCTTTGCGGTCTGCAGCCGTCACTTTGGACTTTCCCTTGCCCGATCCTTTTGGCTTCTTCGCCTTGGACGCCACTTTTTCTGCCACCATCACGTCGTCAGCATCGAGCCTGCGGTTCCGGGGACGCGGCGCGGGCTTTGCCTTGGATCGCTTGGATCGGCGGGGCTTGGAGGAACTTTGCGACATTGCATCGAAAGTAGGTGGACACCCTTCGCCGACGGCAAGTCCGACCTTTGCTTTTCCACAAGGAAGTTTGGACGCCGGATTGGAAAGGAATCCCTATCTTTGCCCTCCATTTTCCCGGACCATGGCGAAGAAAGGCAACCGCGTACAAGTCATCCTCGAGTGCACCGAACACAAAGAATCGGGCATGCCCGGCACGTCCCGTTACGTGACCACGAAGAACCGCAAGAACACGCCGGAGCGCATCGAGTTGAAGAAGTACAACCCGATCCTGCGCAAGATGACGGTCCACAAGGAGATCAAGTAATCCCGAATCTGATACACCATGGCTAAGAAGACCGTCGCATCGCTCCAGAAAGGAGGTGGTAAGCAGCACACCATGTGCATCAAGATGTACAAGAGCCCCAAGACGGGCGCCTACGCCTTCCGCCAGGAAGTCGTTCACAACGACGAAGTCAAGGCTTGGTTCGCCAACTGAACCCCTTGACCTGATGCCCACAGGGCGCACGAGGGCCGTCTTCCACACCCGGAGGCCGGCCCTCGTTGCGTCCGCCCCTTATCTTCCACCACATGTCGTTCTTCAAGCGCCTGTTCAGCTCTGACAAGAAGCAGTCTCTCGACGAGGGCCTCGCCCGGTCCAAGCGGGGCGTGCTCGAAAAAATCACGCGGGCCGTCAGCGGAAAGAAGGACATCGACGCCGACGTCCTCGAAGAACTCGAGGAAGCGCTGATCACCAGTGACATCGGAGTGCGCACCACCACCGAGATCATCCGCCGCATCGAGGACCGCACTTCCCGCGACGCCGCGGCTTCCGTGGACAAACTCCTCCCCATGCTGCGGGAGGAGATCGTTCAGATGCTGGAAGCCCACCGCGGTGACCAGCCCACCGACCTGGCCCTTCCTGAGACCGAAGGCCCCTACGTCTTCCTCATCGTGGGCGTCAATGGCGTGGGCAAGACCACGACCATCGGCAAGCTGTGCCACCAATTCGCCGGACGCGGCCTCAAAGTGACCGTGGGCGCCGCGGACACCTTCCGCGCTGCCGCCGTCGACCAACTTCGGGTGTGGGCCGACCGCACCGGCGCCAGTTTTGTCGCCCAGGGGCAGGACGCCGACCCGGCCGCCGTGGCCTTTGATGCCGTGCAAAGCGCAGTAGCCAAGAACCACGACGTGGTCATGGTGGACACGGCGGGACGGCTGCACAACAAGAAGCACTTGATGGACGAACTGTCCAAGATCAAGCGCGTCATGCAGAAGGTCGCACCGGGGGTGCCGCACGAAGTGCTCCTCGTGCTCGACGGTTCCACCGGCCAGAACGCCATCGAGCAAGCGCGCCAATTCACCGCCGCCACAGAAGTTTCCGGACTGGTCCTCACCAAACTGGACGGCACCGCTCGCGGTGGTGTGGTCATCGGCATTGCGGAGGAATTCAGCATCCCCGTCCGGTTCATCGGGGTCGGCGAACAGCCCGAAGACCTCCAGGTCTTCAACGCCATGGAATTCGTGGACTCCCTCCTCCCCACCTCGTTTGGTGAAGACACCCCCACCGCATGAGAGCCCGCACCGCCTCCCGCCGACGCGCCCACGTGGTCACCCTCGGCTGCGCCAAGAACACCTTCGACTCAGAGGTGCTCATGAACCAGCTTCGGGCCAACGACTTCGACGTTTCCCACGACACGCCCATCGATGCAGCACCCGTGGTCATCATCAACACGTGCGGCTTCATCGAGAGCGCCAAGCAGCAGAGCATTGAGACCATCCTCCAATTCGCCGGCGCGAAGCAGGACGGACGGGTCGAGCGCGTCTACGTGACGGGCTGCCTGAGCGAACGCTACCGCGACGAACTCTCCGAAGAAATCCCGGAGGTCGATGCCTACTTCGGCACGCGGGAGCTGCCCAAGCTCCTCAAGACCCTCAACGCGGACTACCGCAAGGAGCTGGTCGGCGAACGCCTCCTGACCACGCCCCAGCATTACGCCTACCTGAAGATTGCCGAGGGTTGCGACCGCCCCTGCGCGTTTTGCGCGATCCCGTTGATGCGGGGCAAGCACCGCTCCACCCCCATCGAGGAATTGGTCAAGCAGGCCGAAGGTCTGGTCGAACAAGGCGTCAAGGAGCTGATCCTCATCGCGCAGGACCTCACCTACTACGGCCTCGACCTCTACAAGGAGCGCCGCCTGGCAGAGCTGGTGCGTCGCCTGAGTGATGTGGATGGCATCGAGTGGATTCGCCTGCATTACGCCTTCCCGAGCGGCTTCCCCATGGACGTGCTCGACGTGATGGCCGAGCGGGACAACGTCTGCAACTACCTCGACATGCCGCTGCAGCACGGCGCCGACCAGGTGCTGAAGAACATGCGCCGCGGCATCACCCGCGAGAAGACTGCCAAGCTCCTGGCCGACATCCGGTCCCGTGTGCCCAACATCGCCATCCGGACCACCCTCATCTGTGGCTTCCCCGGCGAATCCGAGGACGACCACAAGGAAATGATGGACTGGGTGGCCGAGAGCCGCTTCGATCGCCTGGGGTGCTTCACTTACAGCCACGAAGAGGACACCCACGCCTACACCATGGAAGACGATGTCCCGGAGGAGGTCAAGCGCCAGCGTGTGGAGGACGTGATGGGCCTGCAGGCCGGCATCAGCGCCGAGCTCAATGCGGCCAAGGTCGGCAAGACCTTCAAGGTGCTGTTTGACCGCAACGACGCCGGCATCTTCGTCGGCCGCACGCAGTTTGACAGCCCCGACGTGGACTGCGAGGTCCGGGTCGAAGGCGGCGCCGACACCTATGTCCGCCTCGGTGACTTTGCCGACGTGACCATCGAGTCCGCCACCGAATTCGATCTCTTCGGCCGCTTGGCATGAGTGCACCGACCACCTACCCCGTGATGGAATCCTTCGCCACGGTGCAGGGAGAAGGCGCCCACACGGGCACGCCCAGCTGGTTCATTCGGCTGGGAGGGTGTGACGTAGGGTGCGTCTGGTGTGATGTCAAGGAAAGCTGGGACCCCAACGCCCACCCCCGACAGACCGTCGAGGACATGGTGGCCGACGCCCTCGACAGCGGCCGACAAGTCGTCGTGGTGACGGGCGGTGAACCCGCCATGTACGACCTCGCGCCGCTCACTGCAGCCTTGAAGGCGGCTGGGCTCCGCACCCACATCGAAACCAGCGGCGCCCATCCGTTGACCGGGGATTGGGACTGGGTCACGCTGTCTCCGAAGAAATTCAAGGCCTGCCTGCCCGAGGTGTACCCGCTCGCCCACGAACTCAAGGTGGTCGTCTTTCACCGAAGCGACCTCGAGTGGGCCGCTGGACATGCCGAGCACGTGGCCGCCGAATGCGAGCGGTTTCTTCAGCCCGAATGGGACAAACGCGAGGAGAACACCCCCCTGATCCTCGGATGGATCGGACAGCGGCCAGGCTGGCGCATCAGCCTGCAGACCCACAAGTACATCGGGATCCCCTGATCAGGGGTTGAGACCGAGCCAATCCGTGCCGGCTTCCCCGCGGCGCAGGATCTCCAGCGTGTCGGCCTCTGGACTCCCGGTTTCGGGCTGGTGGTCATAGGCCCATTCCGCACGGGCCGGCAAGCTCATCAGAATGCTCTCCGTGCGCCCACCCGACACGAGTCCAAATCGGGTACCCCGGTCGTGGACCAGGTTGAATTCCACATACCGCCCTCGGCGAAGCCCCTGCCAGCGGCGGTGTTGCTCCGTCACATCGGCGTCAGCAAACGCTGCGGCCCGGCGCCCATAGATGGCAGCGTATTGACCTGCGAGATCAAGACAGAAGGCCAATGCTGCGTCCCGATCCACTTCGCCGTCCCGGCCCAGGTGGTCGAAGAAAATGCCGCCCACTCCGCGGGACTCCCCCCGATGCGGGCTGTAGAAATAGCGGTCAGCCCACGCCTTGAAAGCGGGGTAATCCGCCACGGCATGTCGGTCGCACACCGCCCGGAGATCGGCGTGGAACGCGCGGGCCTCGGCCTCCACGACATAATGCGGCGTCAAATCGATGCCCCCACCGAACCACCACGTCCCGTCGTCAAGCGAGAAATAGCGGACATTCATGTGGATGATGGGCACATGCGGATTGTGCGGGTGCAGGACACTGCTCACTCCTGTGGCGGCGAAACGGCTCGCCTCGGTATGGAGTTGTTGCTTCAGCCCTGGGCTGACAGGGCCCTCGACGGCAGAGAAATTGAGTCCCCCTTTTTCAATCAGGCGCCCCTTCTGCAAGATCCGGGTATCTCCACCCCCACCGCCTGGCCGGTCCCAAGTGTCGCGCACCTGTTCCAGCGCACCGTCCAATTCGGACAGGGCCGCCACCTGTTCATCCTGTAGCTGTCGAAATGCGGACTGGACGCGCTGAAGGAAAGACTCACTCATCGTCTGGGAATGCAAGTTCCAAAGGAGTGGGCGCAGGACGGCCACCCTCAATCCACCGGAGGTCATCGAGGTGCAACAACCGTGCGTGTGAATTGACCAATCCAGAACCCGGCCCGGAGTGGGGCACCCAGGAGAATGTGTGCATGAGCCCTTTCTCGCCCTTGGGCCGGATCAAACCCTCCCCAGACGCCAGGCGCTGCGGCCAAAGCCGCCCATGTCCTGCCGTCCAGAGCAAGGCCTCGTGAAGGAGGTCGTGGGCGAGCACCCCGTATTGGCCCACCGGACCACCCCGCAGGATGGCCAACCGGCGGAGACGTGCCGTGCGCAGAGAATCCGAAGCGGCCACGCCCGCCACACTGTCAGCCAACGCGCCACCACCATCGGCCACCGTCAGGCCCACGTGGTCCATCAGCCCGGCATCGAGAAACTCGAAGTCCCGCCAACTGCCGTCGGCGTACAGAACGAATTCCATGGTGTCGCCGAGCTGGATTTCCGTTTGAAGCACCCCGGCGAAAGACCGACTGGCCTTGCCCCCGGGCACAACCAGCACGTTGCGTCGCACATCGGTCAAGCTGTCCCGAAGTGACCCCAAGCCGCGCGAACTCACCTCCACCTCCACGAGCGTGGTCGTGGAGTCCACTTCAGCTTCCGCCCAACCTGCCCGAAAGGCGTCCTCGTTGCGCAGGTTTCGGATGTCGCCGGATGCCAACATCATCACCCGCTCGCCAACATGCTCCTCGGCCACGCGTTGGGCGAGCAAGGCCATGCGGGGCCCAGACTGTGTGTATGGAAACAGGAGGCCTGGCGCGCCCTCCGCGGTTGCGGCACCGAGGTCGGTCAGCACCAAGTGGACCGCTCCTTGCATTCTTGGCCAGGAGCGCACCGCTTTCAATGCTGGGCGACGCAGTGGGCCCACCGCAATGTCCACGTCGAATTCCAACGTATCCAGCGACGACGCGCTGCACTTCATCACCCCAGCGGTGTCCAATCCGGAGTCGAAGAACCGCACGTCCACGTGGGCCCCGAGCCAACGACCTGAGTCCAGCGCGAGCCGAACCCCTGCCGCCGCGTCCTTGGCAATTTCACGCAACCGCAGTGCCTGTCGCCCCAGGCTGTCCTCCCCTGCCGAGAACGGCAAGAACACCGCCACATTCAATGTGTCTTCCGGCCAGACCGGCGGAACGGGACGGCCCCGAGGCACCTCGACGCCCGTCCCACTTTCGCCGCCTTCGCCTGCAGGCAGGCTGTCCAATGCGACAGCGGTTGGGGCATCCAACGCTAACTGGGTAGCCGTCGGGCGAGGCTGGTCTTGCGGCACATCCTCCGGTGCAACAGCCACAGGACGAACTGCTGCATTCGTGGCTTCCGTGCCCTCCACAACGGGTGACGGAATGCGCAGGACATCGCCTTTGCGGATGCCGGATTCCGCCCACGGGTTGAGATCAAACAAAGCGTTCAGGTCGACGCCGTATTGCTTGGCAATGCCGTAAGCCGTCTCCTTGCGCTGAACCGAGTGGGTGCGCTCCGCCGGCTGGGCCCATGCAAGGGCCGACCAGAGTCCAAGGAGGCAACAACCCCCGCGAAGGAGCGCGCGCATCATTCCCATTCGATGGTGGCCGGAGGCTTGGATGAAATGTCGTAGACCACGCGGTTGATGCCGCGGACCTTGTTGATGATGGCGTTTGAAACCTCCGCGAGGAAGGCGTGCGGAAAATCGACCCAGTCGGCCGTCATGCCGTCCGTCGAGCTCACGGCACGCAGGGCCACGGCTTGCTCATAAGTGCGCTCATCGCCCATGACCCCCACGCTTTGGACGGGCAGGAGAATGGTGCCCGCCTGCCAGACCCGGTCGTAGTGGCCATGTTCGCGCAGTTTGTCAATCCAGATGCGGTCGGCGTCCTGCAACAACTTCACGTTGTCGGCATTCACTTCGCCGAGGATGCGGATGCCCAGACCTGGCCCCGGGAATGGGTGGCGGCCCAGCAATTGTGGATCGAGCCCCATCTCGCGGCCCACCCGACGCACTTCGTCCTTGAAGAGCATGCGGAGCGGCTCCACCACTTGGAGCTTCATGTAGTCCGGAAGTCCTCCCACGTTGTGGTGGCTCTTGATCGTGGCACTTGGGCCGCCGGTGGCCGATACACTTTCGATCACATCCGGGTAAATGGTGCCCTGGCCGAGCCACTTGACCCCGTCCAACAGGCCACTCTCGTGGTCGAACACGTCGATGAAGGTGGCCCCGATGGCCTTTCGCTTGCCTTCCGGATCGGAGACACCAGCCAAGGCGGTGTAGAACCGGTCGGCTGCGCGGACCCCTTTGACATTGAGCCCCATGCCTTCGTAGCCTTCGAGCACCTCTTCGAACTCGTTCTTCCGGAGCAATCCGTTGTCGACGAAGATGCAATGGAGGCGGTCTCCGATGGCCCGGTGAAGCAGCATGGCCGCCACGCTGGAATCGACTCCGCCACTCAGGCCGAGGACAACCCGGTCATCCCCGAGCTTGTCCTTCAGTTCGGCCACCGTCGTGTCCACGAAATGGGCCGGCGTCCAATCTGCCGAGCATCCGCAGATCTCGTGGACGAAGTTGCGGAGCAAGGTCAACCCCTCTTCGCTGTGGTACACTTCCGGGTGGAACTGGATGCCCCAGGTCGGCTCATCGTCAAAGGCAAAACCGGCGAACTGGACATCGTGCGTGCTGCAGGTGATGCGCGTGCGGTCGCCTGCACTTTGGATGGTGTCACCGTGGCTCATCCAGACGGCCTTGCCTTCGGTCATGCCGGCAAACAAGCGGTCTGACGTGTCGATGTGGGACAAGTGGGCCCGGCCGTATTCCCGGCTGTCGCTGGCCTCCACACTGCCTCCACCATTCTGCGCGAGCCATTGGGCGCCGAAGCAGACCCCAAGAACCGGCCACTGACCGCGCACTCCCTCCAGGTCGGGCGCTGGGGCGTCGGCGTCCCGGACACTGTGCGGGCTGCCCGACAGGATGACCCCTTTCCATTGACGGCCCTGCGGATCGTCTTCCGGTGCCGTCTCGAGCAGGGAACGCCAGTCGCCGTTCCACGGCTTGATTTCAGCAAAGGTGTTCAACTCCCGCACGCGGCGTGCGATGAGCTGGGTGTACTGGGAACCGAAATCGAGAATGAGAATGCTGTCCATGCTGCGCGGTTGAGCCGGTGAAATTACAGGCCCCGGACCGCCCCTCCACCTGAACGTACAACCGGTTGAGGTGTTGTTTTGCACCAACGACGAACCACGCCATGCACATTGTCCCCGACTCGCCTTCCGCCCTCCCCCTGCTCCCCGGCCTGGAAGGACGCCGCCTGATCCTGGCCAGCGCTTCACCGCGGCGCAAACAACTGCTGTCCATGCTCGGCATCCCTTTTGACGTGCGGCCCATCGGAGTGGAGGAAGTGTACCCCGACACCCTCACTGGCCCGGAGATCCCGCGGTTTCTCAGCGAACTCAAGGCCAAGGCGGCATTGGGTGACCTCGAGCCGAACGACATCCTCATCACGAGCGACACGGTCGTCCAGCTCCACGGACGGACACTGGAGAAGCCAGCCGACCCGAAAGAGGCCCACGAGATGCTGATGACCCTGTCAGGCAACACGCACCAAGTGGTGACGGCTTTTTGTGTGGTGGATGGCCGCCACCCGGACGACCTCCAAACGGACCACGACGTCGTCGACGTGTCGTTCGAACACATTACGCCGGACTTTGCCTCTCATTACATCGAATACCACCATCCGTTCGACAAAGCTGGAGGGTACGGCGCTCAGGATTTGATTGGCGCTTGCGCCATTCACACCTTAAAAGGGAGCTATTACACCGTCATGGGGCTTCCGATGCACAAAATTTTTTCTCGCTTGCAACGCATTGATTGACAGCGAATACGACAGCAAAACAGGTTCTCACGTTCACCTTTTTTGCAAAATCATTGAACAACCCCTCTCTGCTTCGGTTTTGGTGTGTACGTTGTACACGTTCAAAACCATACAATACAAATGAACCTCGCACTTTTCGCAGCCGACATGGTCGGCGTCGTGGATCTCGGCAATCCTGCTGACATCACCACGATCACCAGCTTCACGTTCTTCGTGGGCTGCATGGCCATGATGGCCGCCTCTGTTTTCTTCTTCTTCGAGATGTGGAACGTCGACAAGAAGTGGCGTACCTCGCTCCTCGTGAGTGGATTGATCACGTTCATCGCGTTCGTCCACTACTACTACATGCGG
>CALBSW010000129.1 GCA_937967465.1 uncultured Flavobacteriales bacterium | reverse complement strand
CGTGTTGCTCGCCGTTTCGTTGGCGTTCACGTCGTCCTGCACAGCTTGGATGGCTTCGTCGAGCAAGTCATCGGCATTCGCCAAGCTGGTGGCACCGCCAATGAAGTTGGTGCTGGCATCCTGGAAGTAGGAGCCGTCGGCATTCAAGCCGGCACCTTCTTGCGTACCATCGAGCATGTCTTCCACCACTGCACCGATGGAGGGCACACTGTTCGGGAGGTTGTCGATTTGCGTCTGCAAGTTGGAGTCACCATCGGCCCGGGCAGTCGCCTCGTCCGAGATGGCAGTCACATTGGCTGCGATGTCCGTGTCATTGCTGGCGATGGCAGCCGCATTCGTCGCGATGTCCGTGTCGTTGCTGGAAATCGCACCCGCGTTCGTGGAAATGCCAGAAGCGTTCGTCGCGATGTCCGTGTCGTTGCTGGAAATCGCACCAGCGTTCGTGGAAATGCCGGAAGCATTCGTGGCAATGTTCGTACCGTTGCCATCGATTTGACCCTGGAGACCAGAGTCTGCTGCGATGCGGGCAGCGGTCTCGGTCGAAAGTGCAGTCGTGTTGGCGAGAATTTCTGCAGAGTGTGCAGTATCCAAGGAGTCAACCGCATCGAGTGCTGCGGACGAGCTCTCATTCTCAAGGGCCGTCACACGCGCCTCCACTGCAGCATCCGCCACGCCGTTGGCACTGATCATGCCGGAGAGGAAAGAGTCGTTGTTGAAGCGGGCTGCGGCTTCATCATCCAAGTTGTCTTGGAGGGTGCCGTCTGCGGCAGCGCGCGCCGTGGCCTCATCCGAAATGGCCGTGGCATTCGTGGAAATGCCAGAAGCGTTCGTCGCGATGTCCGTGTCGTTGCTGGCAATCGCACCCGCATTCGTGGAAATACCGGAAGCATTCGCTGCGATGTCCGTGTCGTTGCCGTCAATCTGACCCTGCAAGCCGGTGTCGGCAGAGGCGCGGGCAGCAGCCTCGTCCGAAATGGCCGTGGCGTTCGTGCTGATGGCACCAGCATTGGTCGCGATGTCCGTGTCGTTGCCGTCAATCTGACCCTGCAAGCCGGTGTCGGCAGAGGCGCGGGCAGCAGCCTCGTCCGAAATGGCCGTGGCGTTCGTGCTGATGGCACCAGCATTGGTCGCGATGTCCGTGTCGTTGCCGTCAATCTGACCCTGCAAGCCGGTGTCGGCAGAGGCGCGGGCAGCAGCCTCGTCCGAAATGGCCGTGGCGTTCGTGCTGATGGCCCCAGCGTTGGTTGCGATGTCCGTGTCGTTGCCGTCGATCTGACCCTGCAAGCCAGTGTCGGCGGAAGCGCGATCAGCGGCTTCCTGAGCGGTCACCACAGCAAGGCTGTCGGCCTTGGGCTCGGGAGCACTGGCGGCGTACAAAGCGACGGGTACGGAAGTCACAGCCATGGACCCGAACTGGTCAAATCCATCACCGCTGTTGACTTCGACCTGGAAGGCATAGCCACCTGAAGCCCAATCGACAGCAGCCAAATCGCCAGCACCTTCGACACTGCCGATGGTGAGGTTGATCAGGCCGAACTCGTCGGTCATGACCCCATTGTGGGTTTCCGTCCAAATGGCGGCATCGGCCGCATCCGTCAGGGTAAAGCGAACGTCCAGGGTCGCATTTTCCAAGGCATCACCGTCCGCATCGCGGGCGACGGCCTGGTAAGCAATCCCATAGCTTTGTTGGGCTTGAGCGGCGAATGCCGTTGCCAACATCACTGCGGACAGGAAGAGAGAGCGCATCAAATTCATCTCGGTTAAGATTTCTCGAAGCATGAAGATAGGTAGAAACTTCGATAAATCACAGAAAATCATCGTCGAACTGAAATATTTTCTCATTTCGCCGAAAAAATATCCACACTCATAGTGAATACTACGCTACTATATAACGTCACCATCAGCGTTGAGCCCGAGATCCAAGCAGAGTGGCTACAATGGATGCTTCAAGAGCACCTGCGCGAGATGCTGGGGACCGGGTGCTTTCTGGGATTCCGCTTTTGCGAGCTTCAAGCAGATGGCGTGCAAGGCCCCACCTACACCGTGCAGTACGAACTGGCCAGCTCAGAAGACTTGCAACGCTACGAGCAGGAATTTGCTCCTGACATGAGACAGAAGGGCGTGGATCGATTTGGAAACAAGGCCCTCGCCTTCCGCACCCAGATGCGGGTTGTGGCACAAGGCTCACTGCGCGACCAATGAGCCGCAAGCGCCTTCACAAAGACGATGGGGTCGCGGCCAAGAAGCACCTCGGCCAGCACTTCCTCAAAGACCCCGGGGTGTCCCGTCGCATTGCGGGGCTCCTGTCAGACAATACCGCACCTCAAATCCTGGAGGTTGGGCCCGGTACCGGCGCATTGACCCGGCCATTGATTGACCGTTTTGGTCCAACCGTGCACGTCGTCGAGGTCGACCTCGAGAGTGTCGCCTATTTGATGAACGCCGAGTGGATGGACGCCAGTCGTGTTCACGCTGGGGATTTGCTGCGCAGCACACCGGAGGAACTCGGCATGACGGGACCCTTTGCTGTGGCCGGCAATTTCCCGTACAACATCAGCAGCCAGATCCTCTTCAAAGTGCTGGAGTGGCGGGACCGGGTGCCCGAGTGCGTGGGCATGTTCCAGAAGGAAGTGGCCGATCGGGTCTGCGCGGCACACGGCAGCAAGGTGTATGGCATCTTGTCCGTCCTGCTGCAGGTCTACTATTCGTGTGAATATGCCTTCACGGTGGGCCCGGATGCCTTCATCCCACCGCCCAAGGTGCAATCCGGAGTCATTCGACTGGTGCGCACGCCCGAACGCGACCCGGATGTCGAGTACGAGGTGCTCCGACGTGTGGTCAAAGCGGGGTTTGGCCAACGGAGAAAAACCTTGCGCAATGCCTTGCGCTCAGGAGGTTTCGATGCCGCGACCATTCCAGAGGAATGGGTGGGCAAGCGGGCTGAACAGCTGTCCCCCGAAGATTTCGTGGCCCTGGCCAAGGCCGTGCGCCCCGTTCAAACCTGATCGGGCTCAGCGCGCGCCGTGCACCTGCAGACTGCCCTTCAGGCGGTCCGCACGCCAGAGGAGGATGGCATGGTCCACAGCGGACCAATCGACTGAAGCGCCCGGTTCGGTGGCGCCCGACGCCAGCTGTCGTCCCTGCACATCCACCGCCACCCAGTGGGCCACAGACGGCCCCACGTTGCGCAGTACCCCATCACACCACTGCAGTCCAGCCTGCTGCGGCTCGGACTCCACAAGACCGGACACACCATATCGCGCCACCGCAAAGGCCCGGTTGGTGCATTCCAATTCCAGGAAGCTGCTGCCCTCCAGATCGTAGTCCGCCCAAACCTCACCGGTCACCACATCCACGGCCAGCAAGTGGGGATTGACCTGATCGTCATAGTAGTGCAAGACGTAGCTGTTGGTGTTCTGATCAAACACGGACCCGTCCGGCGTGAATCCCCATACCTGCGGCAAAGCGGCGATTTCGTTGGGCACCCCACTGTCCAAATCCAGGCTGGCCAAACGCATCATCCCGTCCTCGGACAAATCGCGCCACAGGCCCACCACTTCTCCGGTCGGGATGCAGTATTCGATTTCGGCAAACGCCTCTTCGTCGCCCAGGACGATGTCCACCTCCGAAGCGACGGTTCCGGCCACCGCATCCAAACGGACCAGCTCGGTCACGCCATTGCCGCCAAACGACAGGAAGTAATAGTCACCGCTGTCGCTGTCAAAACAGGACGCTCCGGCGATGACGGCTTCGACATCCGGCATGTCCAAC
This sequence comes from uncultured Flavobacteriales bacterium, assembly GCA_937967465.1. Lineage (GTDB taxonomy): Bacteria > Bacteroidota > Bacteroidia > Flavobacteriales_D > Sanyastnellaceae > UBA8752. Next base: position 14,079 of record CALBSW010000129.1, on the reverse strand, counting down.
ACGGGATCGATTTCGGCCGTGTACGGTTCGATCTCCACCAGCCGCGTGGCCCAGCCGCTGATCTCCCAATACCCGAAGGGCGCTCCGTCGACTTCCCCGAGGTCGATGTACACGCTGTCCGCCGGGTAGCCCTGCAGTCCGAAAAAGCGGTCCTGCTGCATGTCGTGGTGCACGCTGTGCACATTGCCGGTCAATTCCGCCTCGGCACTGAGCGCATTGCCTTCCACATCGAAGTTGTACCAGGACAAGGGACCGCCACCAATGGGTGCCCCCACGAAGACATATTGCCCGATGTTGTTGTCAAAGGTGCTTGACCCCAAGGCAAAGGCCTCTGCGAAACCGAGGGTGTCGTATTCGGCCCATTCCCCGGTCACCATGTCGAACTGCGCCAGCAGCAGCCCCTCCGTGAACGGATCCAGCACATTTTGCTTCAAACCATAGACCCCTTGGCCCACGAGCATGGCGGGACAGAGTACAAAGGCCAACACGAGGAGAATGAGTGCGCGCATGGGGCAATTTCGGGGGTGAGGTGAATCCGACAACAGCTTCGGACAAAGTGACAACCCGAAAAAGGGAGAAAGGTTGAACGAACCCGTACCTTGTCCCCAAGCTCTCTGCAATGATCGGAGCCATTACGCTACAAGAATTCGTTGTGGCGCGTCAGGTGGAATTCGCCGGCGCCACCGGTGACCTCTCGCGCCTCCTGACCGACATCGGGACCGCCGCCAAGATGGTCAACCGACACGTCAACCGTGCCGGCCTGTCCGGCATACTCGGGGCCCACGAGCCCGACGGGACATCCTCTACCAACGTTCAAGGCGAACAACAGCAGAAGCTGGATGTCTACGCCGATGACACCTTCCACCGCGTCTTGCGGTCGTGCTTGAAAGTGGGGGGCATCGTCTCCGAGGAGCAACCCGGCATCCTTCACGTGGACCACTCCTCACGGGGAGAAGGGCGCGGCTACGGCAAGTATGTCGTGTGCATTGACCCCCTCGACGGATCGTCCAACGTGGACGTCAACATCAGTGTCGGCACCATCTTCGGCATCCACCGCCGGAAATCACCCCTGAACAGCCCGGCCACCGCGGAGGACTTTCTGCAACCCGCTTCAGATCTCGTGGCCGCCGGATACGTGCTGTACGGCAGCTCCACCATGCTGGTCTATTCGACAGGCTGTGGTGTCAACGGCTTCACCTTCGACCCCTCCATCGGCGAGTTCTTCCTCTCCCATCCGGACATGCACTTCCCAAAGCGCGCCCGGGTCTACAGCATGAACGAGTCCTACCTCGACGAAGCCATCCCCGGGGTCAAGCCCTACGTCAAGGAATGCCGCGCCCGCGGACTGACGGCCCGGTACACCGGAGCGCTGGTGGCCGACTTCCACCGCAACCTCATCCACGGTGGCATCTACCTCTACCCCGGCCTCCTGGACAAGCCGGAAGGCAAGCTCCGCATGCTGTATGAAGCACAGCCATTGGCCTTCCTCGCCCACCAAGCGGGCGGCACCACACGGTGCCACCACCACGACCTGCTCCACGTCAACCCCACATCGCTGCACCAGCGTACGCCGTTGTTTACCGGCAATGCCGAGGAGGTCGAACGGCTGGTGGCCATGTTGAAAGGTGCCGTGGAGAAAGTTGAGGTCAGCTGCCCACTCCGCCATCGTTCCTCCCGTCCCCGGTTGTAGCCTTGGGGACAGAATTGGAACCATGACGACCCGCCTCCTGCTCGGCTTCGCCTTTTTCGGCCTGATCGCCACCACCACCGCACAAGACACGCTGATCACCATCCCCGAAGCGGTGGTCCAATCGGCATTCTCGGAAACGCCCGATGCGGCGCCCCGCAACCTCTTTGCCCTGGACGAAGAACAAATTGCCGGAGCCGCGCAGCCCTCCTTGGACGGACTGCTCGAGAGTGTACCCGGCATCGACGCCCGCCAACGCGGGCCTTGGGGCGCACAAACCGACCTGAGCATCCGCGGCGGCACGTTCGAACAAGTCGCCCTCTGGGTGGACGGCATCCGCTGGAGCGCACCCCACACGGCCCACCACCTGTTGAACCTGCCCATCGACCCGGAAGACATCCAGCGTGCCCAGGTGGTCCGCGGCGGAAGCGGGGCCTTGGGAAGCGGCGGCGTCACGGGGGGCATTGTCCTGCACACGGGGCCTTCGGAAGCCGATGGAACGGAGGTGTCCGTGGAAGGCGGTTCCTACGGATGGAACCGGATCCGGGCCCGCCACGACTGGGGCCAGAACCAAACCCGCCACCGCATCAGCATCAGCCGGGCCGCCACTTCAGGCTATATGGACAACACCGATCTGGCCATGACCCGCTTGCGTTACGCTGGCCGAAAAGAGACGGACTACGGCACGTTCAACCTGCAGGCCGGCGGCATGACCTCCGCCTTCGGTGCACAGGACTTCTACACCGCCAGCTTCCCCCAGCAGTTCGAAAAGGTCGGCCTTTCGCAAACCCAACTCACCTGGCAACATGACCTTCGAGGTTGGGACGTGGAAGCCGGCATCCACCACCGCAACCACAGCGACCGGTTCGAGCTGTTCCGAGAAGGTGAGGGGTACTACGTGGAAGACGCGGACGGGGTGCTGACCTCGGACAATGGCCCGGTCCCCGCTTGGTACCAAGGCGCCAACCAACACATCTCGTCCACTTCCGGCATTCGTGGCGGTGCACGTCGTGTCACGGACTGGGGAGAAACCCTGCTTTCTGCCGACTTCCGCAGGGAGGGCGTGGTGAGCAACCGTCTGGGCCTCGCCGAATTCGGCCGCGGTGACAGCAGCGTGTACGCCCTGGGCGACCGCCGGACCAACCTTGACGTGGGCGTGGGCCAACGGGTGGATCTTGGACGCCTCACCGTCCGGGCATTGGCCGCGTGGAACCTCAATTCCGCAGCAGACGGGCCGCGTTTCGTGCCCGAGGCCGCCTTGTCCTTCCGCATCGATGACACCGGCCGCGCTGTGGCCTTCGCCTCCGCCCGACGCTCGGTCCGCATGCCCTCCTACACCGACCTCTACTACACCGTCGGCGGTGCGCAAGGCAGCCAAGACCTGCTGCCAGAGGAAGCCGAGCACCTCGAATTCGGATATCGCCTCACCGGCGACCTGGGCGACGGACACCGCCTCGTCCTCTCCCAACACCTGTTCCACCGCTGGGGCCGCAACCTCATCGACTGGGTTCGATTCAACGGCGCTTCCATCACCGAGGCCACCAACCTTCGCGAGGTCAACTTCACGGGTCAGGAATTCACATTGTCTGCCCGGGCCACTGAAGCGGAGCCTGCTTTTCGCTACCTGACCGTGAGCCTCACCTTCATGGAAGCCGATGAAACCAGCACCGGATTCGAGAGCAACTATGTCCTCGACATCCTGAACACCAAGGCCGACGTGGTCTTGGGTTGGCGTCCCCTCGACGATTGGATGGTGGACGTTCGGTGGAGCGCCCAGGACCGCAATGGCGGCTACTTCGACCCGGTGGCCGGTGCCGAAGTGGATTTCGCCCCCGTCCAGCTTCTCGGGGCCACGCTCCGTTGGACCCCGGAGTCCTTGCCCATCGCCGCCCACCTCCGCGTCGACAATGCACTGGACGCCCAATACGTGGACATCGGCAACGTTGACCAGCCTGGCCGCTGGATCCGCGCCGGGCTGACCTGGACCTCCGGAAAGCAGTAAGGGTCAGTCTTCTTCAACGACGAACTCCCCGGGACCCTGCGGGCCGGGGCTGGCTGTCGCTGGCTTGGACGGGGTGGGCGTACCACTCAACCGACGGAGGATGGACATGGCCGCTTCGAGGTCTTCGACCGGCTCCACACGCAACCGGAGCGCGTTGTTGCGCTGGTACATCTGAACCCCTTTGGTGTTGCGCTGCATGAAGTCCAGGACCCGCTGGAACCGAACGCCGCGGTAATAGTCGCTGCCTTCCTCGTCGTGGAACACCCCGATGAGTTTGCCGCCTTTGAGCACCAATTTGCCGAAGCCGACCATCTGGGCCATCCACCGCAGCCGAATCGTCTCCAGCAGATCGGCCGCCTCCTGAGGCAGGGGGCCAAACCGGTCGACCAACCGGGCCTCGTAGGCCTGCAGCCCCTCTTCGTCCGCCATCTCATCGAGCTCGCGGTACAAGGCAATGCGCTCCGCGATGTCCGAGATGTAATGGTCCGGCAACATGAGGGCGAGGTCCGTTTCGAGCACGGTCTCCTCCACGTAATGCTCCCTGGAGTCCGCCTCTTCCTTGGCGAGTTCGGCAAACTCCTCGTCCTTCAACTCGTTGACCGCCTCCTTGAGGATCTTCTGGTACATCTCGAATCCGATGTCCGAGATGAATCCGCTTTGCTCCCCCCCGAGCAAGTTGCCCGCCCCGCGGATGTCCAGGTCGCGCATGGCGATGTTCATGCCACTGCCCAGTTCGCTGAACTGCTCCATGGCCTGGAGACGCTTGCGGCTTTCCGTGGGCAAGGCGTGAAGCGGTGGCGCCAGCAGGTAGCAGAAGGCCCGCTTGTTGGACCGGCCCACCCGGCCGCGCAATTGGTGCAGGTCACTCAGACCGAAGGTGTGGGCCTCATTGATGAGGATGGTGTTGGCGTTGGAAATGTCAATGCCGCTCTCGATGATGGTCGTGGCCACCAGCACGTCATAGGCGCCTTCGATGAAATCGGTCATCACGCGCTCCAACTGCTCTCCGTCCATCTGTCCGTGACCAATGCCGATGCGGGCATCCGGCACGAGCCGGTTGATCATGCCAGCCACATCGCGGATGTTGGCCACGCGGTTGTGCACGAAATACGCTTGTCCGCCCCGGGAGAGCTCATAGCTGATGGCGTCCCGGATGAGCTCCTCGTTGAAGGACCCGATCTGCGTCTCCACCGGGTAGCGGTTGGGCGGCGGTGTGGCGATGATGCTCAAGTCGCGGGCCCCCATGAGGGAGAACTGCAGCGTCCGCGGAATGGGCGTGGCCGTCAACGTCAAGGTGTCGACCGTCGCGCGGAGGGTCTTGAGCTTGTCCTTGACCGCCACTCCGAACTTCTGCTCCTCGTCGATGATGAGCAGACCGAGTTCCTTCCATTTGACCCGCTTGCCCACGATGGCGTGCGTGCCAATCAGGATGTCAATCTCACCGGCTTCCAGCGCCTTGACCGTCTCGGTCATCTTCTTGCCGGTCTTGAACCGGTTGACGTAATCCACCTTGACGGGGAATTCCTTGAGGCGCCGCGAAAAGCTGCGGAAATGCTGCATCGACAGGATCGTCGTTGGCACGAGCACGGCCACCTGTTTGCCATCGGTGGCCGCCTTGAACGCGGCCCGGATCGCGATCTCTGTTTTGCCGAAGCCCACGTCGCCGCAAACGAGGCGGTCCATGGGCACCTCCTTTTCCATGTCCTCCTTGACCGCCTCGGTGGCCGTCAACTGGTCCGGGGTGTCCTGGTACATGAAGCTCGCCTCGAGCTCGGTCTGCAGGTATGTGTCCGGGGTGAAGGCGAAGCCCTGTGAAGCCCGGCGCTTGGCGTACAGCTTGAGCAGGTCGTACGCTATTTCCTTGACCCGCTTCTTGGTCTTGCTCTTGGTGGTGGCCCAGGTCGAGGAGCCCAATTTGTGGACCTTCGGCGCCATGCCCTCCTTGCCGGTGAACTTGGAAATGCGGTGGAGCGAATGGACGCTGACATAGAGGATGTCGCCCCCCTTGTATTTCAGGCGGATGGCCTCCTGCATCTTGCCGCCGACGTCCACCTTCTGAAGGCCGCTGAACTCTCCGATGCCGTGGTCGATGTGGACCACGAAGTCGCCCGGTTCGAGGCTCATCAACTCCTTGATGGTGAGGGCCTGCTTGTTCTTCTTGTAGCCGTCCTTGAGCCGGAAACGGTGGTAGCGCTCGAAAATCTGATGGTCGGTGTAGACCGCCAGTTTCAGCCCCTCGTCCACGAAGCCTTCGCTGAGTTCCGAGGGAATGGGCTGGTACTTGACCTCGTCCCCACGGTCGGCAAAAATGTCGTGCAGGCGCTCGAGTTGGGTGCCTTGCCCTGCCACCACGAACGTGGCATAGCCGTCCTGGTGCCGGTGCTTCAAATGCTCCGCGAGGAGGTCGAAGTTCTTGTTGAAACCCGGCTGGTCCTTCTGGGCGAAGTCGACCGTCGTCCGGTCGGTGAAACTGCCACTGCCATTGAATTCGACCACCCGGTGGGCCTCCAAACTGCGCTCAAACCGCAAGCCGGTGGTGTACAGCTCCCCCGGCCGAAGCGCCTCGGTCAGACCGGTCCGCTTCTCATAAAAGGCCTCGGCCTTTTCCACCTCCTTGTCCAATTGGTCCACCACGCCGCGGACGTCCCACGCCCACACGCAACAGTCGCGGCCGAGAAAGTCCAAAAAAGGCTCGCGGGCCTCCTTGACCAGCTGCTCCTGCACATCCGGCACGATGACCGCCCGGTCCATCTTCCCCACACTCAACTGATCGGTCGGATCGAATTTTCGAATCCCATCCACCTCATCACCGAAGAGTTCGATGCGATACGGGTGGTCAAAGGCGAAACTGAAAATGTCGATGATGCCCCCGCGGATGGCGTACTCGCCCGGCTCGTAGACGTACTCCACCTTTTCGAAGCCGTAATCGATGAGCAATTCGTCGACGAAATCCTGGGAAATGCGGTCACCACGCTGGATGGTGTAGGTGTTGCCCTTGAGCTGCTTCCGGGTGGTCACCTGCTCGGCGACCGCCTCCGGGAAACTCACCACGCAGACCTTGCCGCGCAGGGCCTCGAGCTTGTTCATCACCTCTGCCCGCATGGCCACATTGGCGTTGTCCGCCCCTTCTTCCTGGTACGGTACGCGGGCGCTTCGCGGGTAGAACAAGACTTGATGACCACCCTCGCCGAGCAGCGTCTCCAAGTCGTTCATGAAATAGGCGGCGCGCTCCTTGTCCTCCAGCAAAAACAAGTGGTCCCCGCCGTTGCGCTTCACAGCCTGCGCGGCGACAAAGGCCCGGGCAGAACCAATGAGTCCCCGCGCCTCCACCTTGGCAGCCGGCGATGCCAACGCATCCACCACTTGGCCCGTTCGGGCGTCGTGATCGTAAAAGCCGAGGAGATCCTGCAGGGTCATGGGCGCGCGAAGATAACCGCCCCAACCCCCTCGGGTTCGCCATCCGAACGCCCTGGGCGACCTTCGCTCCATGAACGGATGGCCCGTACACACCTTTCAGACGTGGGAAGACTTTCAGGAAGGGCAGGTCTTGCTGATCGACAAGCCCCGCGAATGGACATCGTTTGACGTGGTCAACAAGGTGCGCTACGCCATCCGCAAGGGCGGCGGATTCCGCAAGATCAAGGTCGGCCATGCCGGCACCCTCGACCCCCTCGCCACCGGCGTCCTGGTGGTCTGCACGGGTCGAATGACCAAGCGCATCAACGAACTCACGTCAGAGGACAAGGCCTACGACGGCCACATCACCTTCGGTTCCACCACCGACAGCCACGATCTGGAAACCGAGCCCCAACCGTCTGGAGACCCCGCTGGATTGGACCTCGACACCTTGCGAACCACCGTGGATTCACTGACGGGTCCGCTGCAACAGGTGCCCCCCCGCTTCAGCGCCAAGAAGGTCAACGGCCAGAAGGCCTACATCGCCGCGCGCAAAGGCAAGGACATCGCCCTGCGCACCGCAGACGTCACGGTGCACCGCTTCGACATCACCGATTGGACCAACCCCGTGATGGGCTTCGACATCCTCTGCTCCAAGGGAACGTACATCCGCGCCTTGGCCCGAGATGCGGGAAAAGCCACCGGTGTTGGCGCCCACTTGTCCGCCCTGCGGCGCACGGCCAGCGGGGATTTCAAGCTGGAAGACTGCCTGAGCCTGGACGCGTTTCTCGCCCGAATTCAGCAACTGCCCGATCCGGCGCCCAAGACAGAATGACCCTGCAAGGAGGGCCCCAACCGCGCCCCCTTGAACCCCGGCGGGGCTTTGCCTAACTTCGCCCGCCCTCAAACCCCCTTCGATCATGAGCGTAGAGCGGATGAAACTCAGCCAATTCAAGTTCGATGTCCCCAAGGACCTCGTGGCCCAATACCCGCTCGACAACCGGGATGACAGCCGCATGATGGTCGTCCACAAGGACACCGGTGAGATCGAGCACAAGCACTTCCGCGACGTCATCGACTACTTCGATGAAGGCGACGTGATGGTGATGAACGACACCAAGGTCTTCCCCGCCCGGATGTACGGCAGCAAGGAGAAGACGGGCGCGGTCATCGAAGTGTTCTTGCTCCGCGAACTCAACGCCGACTCCCTCCTCTGGGACGTGTTGGTGGACCCTGCGCGGAAAATCCGCATCGGCAACAAGCTCTACTTCGGAGAGAACGAAGACCTGGTCGCCGAGGTCATCGACAACACGACCAGCCGCGGCCGCACCCTCCGTTTCCTCTTTGACGGAACCAATGAGGAGTTCCGCCAGAAGGTCTTCTCCCTGGGTCAAACACCGCTCCCCAACTACATCGAGCGCGAAGTGGAACCGGAAGACGCCGAGCGCTTCCAGACCATCTACGCCAAGAAGGAAGGCGCTGTGGCCGTGCCGACCGCTGGCCTGCACATGAGCAAGCAGCTCATGAAGCGCTTCGAAATCAAGGGCATCGACACTGCGTTCCTGACCCTGCACATCGGTCTGGGCACCTTCCGCGAAGTCGAAGTGGAGGACCTGACGAAGCACAAGGTGGACAGCGAGCAGCTCATCATCCCGCAGGATTGCGTGGACACCGTCAACCGCAGCATCAACCGCGGCGGCAAGGTGGTGGCCGTGGGCACCTCCGTGGTGCGCGCCATGGAAAGCACGCACAGCACCATGCGCCAGCTCAAGACCCACGACGGCTGGACTTCCCGTTTCATCTTCCCGCCGTACAAGTTCAAGTTGGCGGACGCCCTCATCACCAACTTCCACACCCCGCAGTCCACGCTGCTCATGCTGACTGCGGCCTTCGGTGGATACGACCTCATCATGGAGGCCTACCAGACGGCCATCAAGGAGAAGTACCGCATGCACGCTTATGGCGACGCGCTGCTGGTCATCTGATTCCCACTCCCGTCCGAAACGAAAAAAGCCGCCCCGAATGGAGCGGCTTTTTCGTGCAGTGCAACCTGCAATTCAGCTCACCCGCTTGATGGAGCAGCCGATGGCCTTGGTGATCGCGGGCTTCGCCTTCTTGCCGGCCTTCATCTTTTCGATGGCGTCCTCGAGATAGGTCTCTTCCACCTCCTCGGCGGAATTCACACTGTCGTCAATGGAGCCGCGGTACACCAGGCGAAAATTGCCGTCGAACAAGTACACATGAGGCGTGGTGCGGGCGCCGAAAGCATCGGCCAGTTTGTGGCCCTCGTCCACGACGTACGGTGCGATGTAGCCGGCCTCCCGGGCGTGCTGCTTCATCTCGGCAAGGCTGTCATCTCCTTTGCGCTTGGCTTCGTTGGAGTTGACCAACACCGAACCAATGCCACGCTCGCGGGCGAATCCGATCACATCGTTGTAACGGCCCTCCCAACCTTCGCTCTTGCCTTCACGGCCGACCACGAAAGGACAGGTGTTGCACGTGAAGATGACGAGGGTGCCGTCCTCTCCGGCGATGTCGACGAGACTCCATTCCTGACCATCGATGTTGGTCATGTTGAAATCGGTCAACGGGGCCTTGTCACCAATGGCGAGCTCATTGAATTCGGTCGACTGGGCTGACGCGGTCAGCAGGAAGCCGCAAGCAAGGGCGGCGAGGGTCAGAGAACGGAACATGTTGTTGGGTTTGTGGACGAATTTAACCCGCACTTCGACGGGGAGGTTCCCAAAAAACCCGCCTCCTGAAGGAACAGTGCGTTTCAGAGGGGCAGGTTCCCGTGCTTGCGGCGCGGGCGGCGAACCGACTTGTTTTCCAGCATGTCGAAGCCGCGGATGAGCCGCTTTCGGGTGTTGGAGGGCACGATGACTTCGTCGACATACCCCCGGGCCGCAGCGCGGTAGGGGTGGGCGAACAGATCGGCGTATTCAGCCTCCTTTTCGGCCAGCTTGGCAGCCGGGTCATCGGCTGCAGCAATCTCCTTTCTGAAAATGATTTCGGCAGCCCCCTTGGCCCCCATCACGGCGATTTCCGCAGTCGGCCAAGCGAAATTGAGGTCGGCCCCGATGTGCTTGGAGTTCATCACATCGTACGCGCCACCGTATGCCTTGCGGGTGATGACGGTGATGCGCGGCACAGTGGCTTCGCTGAAAGCGTACAACAGCTTGGCGCCGTTCGTGATGATCCCGTTCCACTCCTGGTCCGTGCCGGGGAGGAAACCGGGCACGTCTTCAAGCACCAGCAAGGGCACGTTGAACGCATCGCAGGTGCGCACGAATCGGGCGGCCTTGGTGGAGGCATCGTTGTCCAAGACGCCCGCCAGAACGGCCGGCTGGTTGGCCACCACGCCGATGGAGCGCCCCGCCAGTCGCGCAAAACCGACCACGATGTTGGAGGCGAAATCCGGCTGGGTCTCGAGGAACTCGCCCCCGTCCACGAGCTCGCGAATCACCTCGCGCATGTCATAGGGCTGTTGGGCATTCTCCGGAATGACCCCATCCAACTTGGGCCGAGACTCGTCGCCTCCGGAATACGGCAGGCGCACCGGCTTTTCCTCGCAATTCTGCGGAAGGAAACCGAGCAATTCCTTGATCTGGTCGATGGCGGCCACCTCATGCGGGGCCGTCAAGTGCGCAACCCCGCTCTTGGACGCATGGGTTCGGGCACCGCCCAAATCCTCCGCCGTCACCTCCTCGTGGGTGACCGTCTTGACCACATTCGGCCCGGTCACGAACATGTAGCTCGTGCCTTCCGTCATCAGGATGAAGTCGGTCAGGGCCGGGCTGTACACGGCGCCCCCGGCGCACGGTCCGAGGATGGCGCTGATCTGCGGCACCACGCCACTGGCTTGCACGTTGCGGTGGAAGATGTCAGCGTATCCGCCGAGGGACACCACACCCTCCTGGATGCGGGCACCCCCGCTGTCGTTGAGGCCGATCACCGGCGCTCCATTGTCCAGGGCCAACTCCATGACGCGGCAGATTTTTTCCGCATGCGCCTCCGCCAAAGAGCCGCCGAGCACAGTAAAGTCCTGGCTGAAGACATAGACCAAGCGGCCGTTGACCGTGCCGTACCCCGTCACGACGCCGTCGCCGAGATAATGCTGCTTGTCGAGGCCAAACAGGGTGGACCGGTGCGTGACCAACATGCCCATTTCCTCAAAACTGCCGGGGTCAAGCAAGAGGTCGATGCGCTCACGTGCCGTCAACTTGCCCTTGGCGTGCTGGGCCTCCATCCGCTTCTCGCCACCGCCCATGCGGGCTTGGGCCTTCTTGGACTCGAGGCGCTCGAGGGGGGTCTCGTTGGTTTCTCCCATGTCCCGAAACTACAGCGAAGGAGGCAAGAATGGGTTGTGAAGAGCCAATGGCAAACGGAGGGCAGCCGGACCCGACGCACCGTACCTTTGCCGCGCGGATCCGGCTCCACCGGCCGCCCCTACTTCGACATGCACCGATCCCATACCTGCGGCGAACTCCGCCCCGACCACATCGGACAGACCGTCACCCTGAGCGGCTGGGTCCAACGCGCCCGCGATCTGGGCGGCCTCACCTTCGTCGACCTGCGCGACCGCTACGGCATCACGCAGCTCGCCTTCAACATGGACTCCAACGCCGACCTCTGTGGCCAGGCGCGCAAACTGGGCCGCGAATTCGTGGTCAAGGTCGTGGGCGATGTCCGCGAGCGCGAGTCCAAGAACCTCCAGATCCCGACCGGCGAAATCGAGATCGACGTCACCGAATTGACCATCCTCAACGCGGCCGATACGCCGCCGTTCACCATCGAGGACGACACCGATGGCGGCGACGACCTGCGGATGCAATACCGCTACCTCGACCTGCGCCGCGGTCCGGTCCAGCGCAACCTGTTCCTGCGCCACCGCATCAACATCGAGACCCGGAAGTACCTCGACAGCATCGACTTCATCGATGTCGAGACGCCCGTCCTCATCAAGTCCACCCCGGAGGGTGCCCGCGATTTCGTGGTGCCCAGCCGGATGAACCCGGGCCAGTTCTACGCCCTGCCGCAGAGCCCGCAGACCTTCAAGCAGCTGCTGATGGTGAGCGGATTCGACAAGTACTACCAGATCGTCAAGTGCTTCCGCGACGAGGACCTGCGCGCCGACCGCCAGCCCGAGTTCACCCAGGTGGACTGCGAAATGAGCTTCGTCGAGCAGGAGGACATCCTCAACACGTTCGAGGGCCTCGTTCGCCACCTTTTCCAGACGGTGCTCGACCGGGAGATCGGCGACTTCCCCCGCATGACCTACGACGAGGCCATGGAGAAGTACGGCATCGACAAGCCCGACCTCCGATTCGGCATGGAGTTCCAGGACATGGCCCCAGTGACGCAAGGCGTTGGGTTCAATGTGTTCGACAGCGCTGAAGCCGTACTCGGCATCGTGGTGCCCGGCGCTGCGGAATACACCCGCAAGCAACTCGACGGCCTGACCGACTGGGTCAAGCGCCCGCAAATCGGGGCCCGCGGCCTCGTGTACTGCAAGGTCAACGCCGACGGCAGCTTCAAGTCCAGCGTCGACAAGTTCTACGACCAGGACGCCCTCGCCAAGTGGGCCAGCCACACCGGCGCCCAGCCCGGCGACCTCATGCTCGTCCTCTGCGGCGGCCTCGACACCACCCGCAAGCAGCTCGCCGAGCTCCGCCTGCACATGGGCTCCGAGCTGGGCCTGCGCGATCCGTTCGACTTCAAGCCACTGTGGGTGGTCGACTTCCCGCTCCTCGAATGGGACGAAGAGACCGAGCGCTACCACGCGATGCACCACCCGTTCACCTCGCCCAAGCCGGAGCACATGGACCTCATCGACTCCGACCCGGGAGCCGTGCGGGCCAACGCCTACGACATGGTCATCAACGGTGTCGAAATCGGCGGTGGCTCCATCCGAATCCACGACAAGGCCATCCAGGCCCGCATGTTCGACCTGCTCGGCTTCACGCCGGAGGAGGCCGAAGCCCAGTTCGGGTTCCTGATGAATGCCTTCCGCTACGGCGCCCCGCCCCACGGCGGATTGGCCCTCGGATTTGACCGCCTGTGCTCCCTGCTCGGCGGCGTGAACACCATCCGCGACTTCATCGCCTTCCCCAAGAACAACCAAGGCCGCGACGTCATGATCGACGCCCCGAGCGCCATTCACCAGGAGCAGTACGACGAACTTTTCTTGGCGTCCACCGCTTCCGACAAGGAATAACTTTGCACCATGTACCCCGCTGAGATTGTCAACCCCATGAAAGCCGACCTCGTCGACGCCGGCTTCACCGAACTTTTGGATGCCCCCGCCGTCGATGCCGCCCTCGCTGAGGACGGAACGGCCATCGTGGTGCTCAACAGCGTCTGCGGCTGTGCCGCCGGCTCCATGCGCCCCGGCGTCAAAGCTTCCTTGGATCACGCCAAGCTGCCCGCCCGCAAGTACACGGCCTTTGCTGGCTTCGATGTCGAGGCGGTCGAGCGCGTCCGCAAGCACACCCTGCCCTATCCGCCGAGCAGCCCCTCTGTGGCCCTCTTCAAAGACGGCAAGCTGGTCCACATGGTGGAGCGCCACCACATCGAAGGCCGCACCGCCGAGATGATCGCCACCCACCTGAAGGCGGCCTACGACGAGTTCTGCTGATCGGCCGCTGAAGACCGCACCCGAAGACGACCATGGCCCGCATCCTGACCGGCATCCAAAGCACAGGCACGCCCCACCTCGGCAACGTGCTCGGTGCCATTCGTCCCGCCATCGAGTTGGCGCAGGATGGCCAACACGAGTCCTTCCTCTTCATTGCGGACCTGCACAGCCTGACCCAAATCAAGGACGGCGCAGAACTGCGGGCCAACACCTACGCGGTGGCCGCCGCTTGGCTCGCCTGCGGACTCGACACCGACCGCACCGTCTTCTACCGCCAGAGCGACGTGCCGCAGTGCACCGAACTCGCCTGGTACCTCAGCTGCTTCTTCCCCTACAGCCGACTGACGCTGGCCCACA